>JAFMCP010000009.1 GCA_017857705.1 Candidatus Nanopelagicales bacterium | reverse complement strand
GCATTTTCGAATTCAGGATTGAGATTGACGAACTCTGCGAATCTTTCGGCCAGCCAATCAAATGAAACTTCCTCTTCGCCTCTTCGCCTAGCCAATTCTTCGGCTCCACGATCAGTGTCATACATCAGTGATCTCTCAACTCTAATTAAAGGCTGATTCAATGAGGGCCTTTTGATCCTCATCATGACGTTGGTGAGTTCCGACCGCTGGCGCCGAGGAAGCCGATCGTGAAACGCAGGAAATTCCCCGGTTTATCAAAGCGGGGACATTGAGAGCAATGAAACTCCAAGCACCTTGGTTGGCTGGTTCCTCTTGGACCCACCGAAGATCGGCATCCGGATACTGCTTGGCCATAGCAGGCAAGCTAACGCCCGGTAGTGGATAGATCCGCTCAAGTCGCACGATTGCGGTATCTGTGATGTTGTGGGCGGCACGGTAGGCAAGCAATTCAAAATAAACCTTGCCCGAACAAATAAGAACTTTTTTGACACTCGCTCCCGTGAATTCTGGATCAGGTATGAAGGGCCGAAAGACACCTGTAGTGAAATCTTCGCTGGTTGATACGGAAGCTTTTGATCTCAAAAGTGATTTCGGTGTGAAGACGATGAGTGGACGCGAAAGTCGCCCTAATACTTGCCAGCGCAAGAGGTGGAAATATGACGCTGGGGTGCTGGGTACGGCGATTGACATGTTGTCTTGTGCGCACATTTGCAAAAAGCGTTCGATCCGGCCACTGCTGTGATCAGGTCCCTGCCCTTCTTGACCGTGGGGGAGAAGCAAGGTCACTGACGAGCGTTGACCCCACTTCTGTTCACCTGAGGAGATGAATTCATCGATGATGGTTTGCGCGCCATTAGCGAAGTCACCAAATTGCGCTTCCCACATCACTAGTGCGTCGGGGCGGGCGACAGAGTAGCCGTACTCAAATCCAAGTCCGGCGAATTCGCTCAAAGATGAGTCGTAAACGTAGAGCTTTCCGCCATCCCGGTAGCACTTCTTGAGTGGCTTGTATTGCCAGCCCGTTTCCTTGTCAACAATGACCATGTGCCTGTGCCCGAATGTTCCGCGACGTGAGTCCTGCCCCGCAAGGCGAACAGTCCGTCCCTCCATGAGCAGTGATCCAACAGCGAGGGCCTCGCCCATGCCCCAATCAATTGTGTCATCAGCAACCATTTGGGCGCGACGCTGAAGCTGAGGTGCAAGTCGTGGATGGACATTGAAACCTTCAGGCAATGTCAGTTGGGATTCGATCACCGTGTCAATTTGAGCCTGGGTAATGGAAGTATCTACATCCTGCGAAGGAACTTGAGGAACCAGGTTGAGTTGACCCGTTTCAATAATTGCCTTTGCACGCGCACTGAATTCAGCCTCGGGCTCATCGATCCGTGTTTCTTGGAACACATTTTCTAATTGTTCCTGGAAGTGCTTGAGTACTTCCTCAGCCTCTTCAAGGGTGATGTCTCCGCGCCCGATAAGCGAATCTGTGTAGTGCTTCCTTACAGAGCGCTTGTTATCGATAATCGCGTACATGAGCGGTTGAGTCAGCGAAGGATCGTCGGCTTCATTGTGCCCACGTCTGCGGTACGTGACCTGATCAATTACCACATCTTTACCAAATTCTTGACGGAAATCGAAGGCAAGTTTAGCAACGAAGATCACCGCCTCCGGGTCGTCACCATTCACGTGGAAAATTGGTGCTTGAATCATGCGCGCAACATCGGTCGAATAGACCGAAGATCGACTGTACCGGGGGGAGGTGGTGAAACCAACCTGATTATTGACAACGATGTGAAGCGTGCCCCCAGTCCGGTACCCCTGCAACTGAGAGAGTTGCAAAGTCTCCGCCACAACTCCTTGACCAGCAAAAGCCGCATCGCCGTGAATAAGAACTGGCAAGATGTCATGGCGACGATCGGCTGGCAATAGATCTTGTTTGGCGCGCACGATTCCTTCAAGCACTGGATCGACGGCTTCCAAGTGCGATGGATTGGCGGCCAGATAGACAGAGGTGTAACCACCTTCAGCTGAAACATATGAGCCCGTTGTTCCTAAATGGTACTTAACGTCACCGGAGCCCTGAACGGAATTCTCAGCGTATTCGCCTTCGAACTCACGAAAAATTTGCCCGAATGACTTGCCTGCAATGTTGGCCAAGACATTAAGGCGACCGCGGTGTGGCATGCCTATTGCCACTTCGAGGATTTCGTTATTGGCCGACTGAGCCAAGATTTCATCAAGCATGGGGATCAGTGATTCTGAACCTTCGAGAGAGAAACGTTTTTGACCAACGTATTTTGTCTGCAAAAAGGATTCCAGAGCCTCGGCTTCATTCAGCTTTCGAAGTATCCGAAGTTGGTCAGCAGGATGCGGTTTTACATGCGGCTGTTCGACTCGCTCCTGAATCCATTTGCGTTCTTCTGGACTCTGGATATGCATGTATTCGATTCCCACGGTCCGTGTGTACGAATCTCGAAGCACACCTAGGATCCGTCGCAACTTCATCAGGGGTTCGTTGCCAAAACCGCCTGTTGCAAACTCACGATCTAAATCCCAGAGTGTCAATCCGTGGGAGAGAACGTCAAGGTCGGGATGCATTCGCTGGTGGTATTCGAGCGGGTCAATATCAGCCATGAGGTGGCCGCGAACACGGAAAGCATGGATTACTTCCTGGACCCGGACGTTTTTATCAAGATCTGTCTCGTGATTAGCGGTGATGTCAACGGCCCACTGAATGGGTTCGTAAGGAATTCGAAGATCCCGGAAAATATTGACGTAGAAGTCATCCTCGCCAAGGATCAAGGAGTGCATTTTTCGAAGGAATTCTCCCGATTGCGCACCTTGGATAATCCTGTGGTCATAGGTCGAAGTAAGTGTCAAAATTTTTGAGACAGCATTACGAACGATTGATTCCTCTGAAGCACCTTGCCATTGAGCCGGGTATTCCATTGAACCAACACCAATGATTGCGCCTTGACCCTTGACCAAGCGTGGGATTGAGTGATTTGTTCCAATCGTGCCAGGGTTTGTGAGACTGACAGTGGTTCCAGCAAAGTCTTCCACGCTCAATTTATTTGAGCGTGCGCGTCGAACAATATCTTCGTAGCCCGCCCAAAAAGATGCGAAGTCCATGTTTTGAGCAGCTTTGATGTTGGGTACGAGTAGCTGACGGGTTCCGTCAGGTTTCGAGATGTCGATAGCCAGCCCAATGTTGATATCCGCATTTAGTCGGACCGCTGGCTTTCCATCCAGTTCCTCGTAAGCGTAATTCATTTCGGGCTGCGATTTGATTGCCTGCACGAGTGCGTAGGCAATGATATGAGTGAATGACACCTTTCCACCTCGACCGCGCGCAAGGTGGTTGTTAATCACTACTCGATTGTCAAAAAGAAGTTTCACGGGTAGTGAACGCACACTCGTGGCTGTCGGGACACTCAGGCTTTCTTCCATATTGGTTACTACCCGGGCTGCACCACCCTTGAGCCGCTCGATTTTGTCCGACGAAGAGTTTTGCGTGACTGACTTGGTCGACGTAGTTGATTCAGTCACTTTTGCTGAAGTGGGTGCAGCGGCACCAGAATCGGGAACGACTGGCGTCGGAATTGGCGTACTTGGCGTAATCACCGCATGCGGGTCTTGAGGTGTGAACCCGTCGAAGAAGTCCCACCAAGCAGGATCAACAGAGGTCCGGTCATTCAGAAATTGCTGATACAGCTCATCAACGAGCCAATCATTGGGTCCAAATTGGTCGGGAGGCTCAGAGCTCGCGTTGGCCACGTTGTTTCCTCTCGCAGACGACCTAATTGCGACATAACCCTATGACGCAGTGTTCATGGGCGCCTGTGAGGGTGCGAAAGTGCTCAATGTAGGGAAGGCTAATGAAATGGAGAATGCGGATCAAGGCTCAGCACTGATCACAGGGGGAGCCTCAGGTATTGGCTTTGCCGTTGCCAAGCAACTGGGATTGAGTGGATTTACCGTCACGGTTCTAGGAAGCGCAACCGAAAGTGGCAAGCGCGCTGCAGCGCAACTGCGCGATCTGGGAATTGATGCTGTCGGTGAGGGTGCTGATCTCGCGGACGCCTCGGCGGTTTCGCTGCTGCGGGAGCGTCTAGGCCCATTGGCGCAGCCCCAGGTTTTGGTGTGTTCGGCTGGAGTAATGAGCGAGAAAATGTCAAAAACCTTGAAATCCTCGAGTGAGGAGTGGCAACGGGTAATGGGGATCAATCTCTTTGGAGTTGTGAACACTTTGACGAATTTTGCCCCGCCCATGGTGGCAGCCCGCTCGGGCAGAGTCATTGCACTCTCAGCATGTTTGGGACGTTTTAGTGGTCCGGGCACAAGTGGTGGATTGGCCCCGTATCGGGTGAGCAAGGCCGCGTTAAACGCCCTGATTCGTAATTTTGCGGCGGAAACGGGATGGGGATCTCGGGGGGTGCTCGTTGACGCCGTGTGTCCAAACCATTGCCGGACGCCGATGGGAGGTCCTGATGCGCCTCGTTCGGCTGATCAGGGGGCAGAAACAGTCACATGGCTCGCTCAAACCGACCTAGCAGGTCGGGAGCAGCAGTTGGGAGAGGATAAATCTCCTCTCACGGGGTTGCTTTGGGAGGACCGGCAAGTCATTCCTTGGTAGCCGGTTGAATTAAATCTCCTAACGTGCTTATCCTTGCCAAGACATAAATACAGTTTTGTTTAACCACCAGCGTCAGGATTAGGGGAAAAGTACATGCAAGGCTCGGCGCGCGCTGTTGTGATGGGTGGGGTTCTCGCCTCAATTGTTGGCCTGCTTCTGTCAGCGCCGGCCACGGCCCAAGAGAGCGAACTTTCACCTCCTTCGATTATTTCCGTGACACCTGGAGCAAGTGCAACAGTTCTCGATGTTGTTTACAGCGCTAAGGTTCCCGATCTTGGCCTTAACGCAGATTCGCCAATCGTCTATCAAATTTCTGTGGACACGGTGAATTGGTTCGCGTGTCCAGCACTCCCGATTACAGACGGCGCAGTTGTGGGAAGTCCGATCCAAGGAACTTGCCCGCTCTCTAGCTTGGCGCCATTGCGCAGTTATGGCGTGTACATGCGATCTACTCAAGGCCTAGCAGCGAGTGCCGTTGTGGGTCCCGTAGTGGCAACAACCCAACCTCCGCTGGCTACGAATCCTGCTAAGCCAAAAAAACTTCCAAAGAATCGAATCTGGGTCAATGCCAAATTCATCGCTGCGAGTAATTCACTGGGCGTCGACGGATCAAAAGTCAGAGTGGGAGTAGGGGTGTTGCCCAAGATTGTTTTCTCCACTCGAATTTCAGACAAAAAAATAGTAGAAGAGAACTTGGTCGTCTCAGCTCAATTGCCGAGTGGAAAACTCGTCCCAGTTATTGGTGCATGGGGCTGGCTTAATGAGACGTCTGCAGTCTTTCGTCCCAAAAAATATTGGCCAGGAAAATCAACAATTCGAATTGCTTCATCGCTTGGTAGAACGATTCTCGGAAAAAGTGGGTCGAAGTCGCTCATTGGATTAGCTAAACTCAATACAACATATACATTTCAAACTGCGCGCTCGTTTATCGCCAAAGTTGATGGTAAAACCAAAAAGATGAAGGTTTTTGTCGACGGAGTTAAGGTTCAAACCTTTAAAGTTTCACTTGGGAAAGACGAATGGGAAACGCGCAACGGAACAAAAGTCGTCAGCACTTCCAAGGAAGCAGACAAAGTTTATCGAAGCGAGTCCTTAGGTCTCACTGAACCTGAGGATCAGTATGAACTGGATGCGAAATGGAATACCCGGTTAACGCCGACAGGTGAATTTATTCACGCGGCAAAATGGGCCTATGGCCGTTTGGGTGTTTATAACGGTTCACATGGTTGTACAAATATGTTCGAGGATGACGCGCAGTGGATCTATGACGAGACCATCCCAGGAGATGTAATTTATTACACGAACACGGGTGGCACTACAAATGAACCATGGAATGGTCCAGGTGGTTTGTGGAATATCTCGTGGAACAAGTGGCTCAAAAAATCAGCGTTGTACTCAGGTAGTGCAAATGTCAACACGAATACAAATGAGGGAAGCGGTTCCCTTGCGGATGCAAAACCCGCAAGTGCCTGATGAGTGAGCAACCCACTTTCGAGTCGATGTGGGAAGTCCCTGACACGTGGCAGCAAGGTCGTGGCGTCTGGGGTGGGCTCCCAATTCTTACGATGGTGGAAGCGGTTGTGTGCAATGAGGTTGCAGGACGCGAAGTGCGGTCGATCACCGTTCAAATTCCCGAACCGGTGCTTCCTGAGCCACATCGAGTTCTCACTCGCTTGATTCGAAGAGGATCCGCCATGTCAATGTGGCAGGTCGACATTGTTCGTGAGAGTGAAAACCTCACAGTTGCATTCGGGCAGGTTGTCACGGGTGAAGACAAAAATTTGGAATTTGATCCCCCCTGTGAAAAGTGGGGCACAGCAATATTTCCTCAAGTGCCAGAACACGATCAAGTGGAGATAGTGCCGATTAGGCCGCCCTTTGGCCCGGACTTTGGACAACACTTGGAGTTCCGTCCGATCACACCACTGCCAACCATGGGAACGGACGCGGCCGTTTTGGGCTGGATCAATCTCCCACAAAAAACAGTAGCAGGAGAGTCTTGGACTCCGGCGCAGTTACTGTCCATTGTGGATGCTTGGTGGCCTTCGCCCTACACATTGATGAAGACCATGCGCCCTGTTGCGACAGTCTCTTTCAGTGCAAATTTGCTCATTGACGCACGAAATATTCAACCAATCACTGGAGAGCGCTCCCCGCTACTTCACGAGAGTTCCGTCAGTTCGGTTCATGGCGGATTCATGAGTGAACTGCGGAGATTATGGACACCCGATGGGCGACTTGTCGTGGAAAACCTGCAATCAATTATGGTAATCAAATAGAGGGATTCTTTATGGCCAGGTGATCGTTTCACTGTTGGTGAAAATCTTTTCAACGTAATTCTCAGTCTCAGGAAATGGTGGAATGCCACCGTATTTCAGGACGGATCCAATGCCAGCGTTGTAGGCGGCGAAAGTGTTTTTCAATCGAGGACCATCAAGGCCTTTGACCCCCTTTCGATTGATGCAATTCATCCGAGCTGCGGAGGGGATTGCATCTTCAGGATTCCAAACATCGATCACGCCGTCACCATCACCATCTATGCCATAGTGCTTCCACGTATAGGGCATGAATTGCGCGATTCCTTGAGCGCCTGCAGGGCTCTCTGCGACTGGATCGAAACCGCTCTCAGCGTGGATTTGTGCGGCCAAAAGTTCTTCGGAAATTGCGGGGCATCGCTTAGCTGAATCTCGAATTAACGCGGCATACTCGACCGGAATAGTTACCGGTGCACCCAAAATATCTTCTCTTATGGAACTGGGAATTATTTTGTTTAAAGAGTAAACACCAAGACCTAATATTCCAAAGATGACGACGACAACAGCAATGGAGCGCAGCCTGTGGGGCGCTGTTTTTCTCGTCATTTACCTACCATAACCCGAGTCAATCACGCGGTAAGGTGTTTGGGTGGCCAACGAGCAGGAGCGACTCCCGCTAAATTTGGATGCGACCGCGCTAGCCGGTCTATTTAATGATGAGTTGCAGAAAGCATTCGAGTCCCTCGGTAGCTTTAACTTAGCTATTTTTGGAAAGACCGGTAGCGGTAAATCCACCTTGCTCAATGCCATTTTCGCTCAAGCGATCGCGTCGACCGGGATTGGCATGCCCGTCACTAAGGGGATGAATTACTACCGACACCCAAACGGATATCTCGGCATATATGACTCAGAAGGATTTGAAATGGGCACCTCTGGGGACGCAATTCTGACGGGTCTTGATCGTATTGTCAGCAAGTCAAACAGTGGGCCAATGGATCAGCGAATTCATGCAGTTTGGTACTTAATTCGAAGCTCTGACCGACGATTTGAGGTTGCCCAGCAATCCTTTATTTCCGCCATTGCCGCGTTGGGTTTGCCCGTGATCATTGTCATGTCGCAGGTTCCGGTAAAACAACGTGATGGCGCACTCGAGGTTCACCCGGATGCGGTTGCTTTTGCGAAATATATTGAATCCTTAAAGTTACCAACCTTCGGCGATGGAAAAGTTTTTTTGACGAATGCCTTGCCGGATTCATTTAACGACACCGTTATCTATGGACTTCAGGAATTATTGAATGCCACATATGACGTCGTTCCGCTAGCGGCTCAAACTGCGCTGACTGCTGCACAAGGTGTTGATACCAGGCGAAAAAAAGACGCGGCCGCCGCGGTCATTAAGCAAGCGACCGTGGTGGCAAGTGGGATTGGCACCGTTCCGATCCCTGTCGCCGACGCAGCCCTGTTGGTACCCAATCAGATTGCGATGATCGCGAGGGTCACAGCAATTTATGGGCTCCCAAGTTCGCGTGCGCGCGCATTGTCCATGGCTGGAAGCGCGATTTTTACCGGTGGAGCTACCTACGCGGGTCGATACGTCGCGACTCACTTGCTGCGTTATTTACCCGGTGGAATCGTTGTTGGATCTGTTATTTCTGGCACGGTTGCCGCTACCTTGACCCGGGCGATCGGTTTCGCGTGGTTGAAAGTCTGTGAATACGCCATCTCCTTGCCCGATACCGAACAAGAATCATTTTTTTCCAGTTCCCAAGCGAAGGAGGCCTTTCATGGCTACTTGAAGTCAGAAAAATAACGTTCCCCCAATTCTGTGGGGTTATCGCGACTTGGTGTTACGGTTAACTCCATGAAAAAGATTTTGGCATTAATAGTCATTACCGTGCTGGGCGTTGGTGGATTTGTGTGGTGGAAACGCAATCAAGTTATCGCGGCCAACGAGGTAGAAGTCGATCCATGGCCAGCGGCAGTTGCACCAATTCAGGCACCAATCACGGAATCCCCGATTGAAATTGTGGCACCGACCGTGGAGCCTTCGGAAAAGAAGTCAAAGCCGAAAAAAGCGACTGCGAAGAAAACAGCCCCGAAAAAGCCGGCCCAAGAACTCGACTAACTATGGAACCTAGGATGCCGGCCCACTTTGATTTTATGCCTGTGGCGAAGTGTTCTGATTGTCGGTGAACTTCTGGGCGTGAACCGTGGTTTACTTAAAGCCGAGTGGGAGGAGTGTAAATGCGTGATCCAATGGAACTAATTACATTTCATGAGGCAGTCCAGTTTGCTGAGCCACCAACACTTATCCACGCCTTTAGTGGTTTCGTCGATGCAGGCGGTGGAGTTCGACAGCTCGCGGAGCATATTCTTGAAAACTGTGATCACACGCTGATTGCCAGTTTTGATATCGACGAATTGATCGACTACCGCGCTCGACGCCCCAAAATGCAATTCATTGTCGATCACTTTTCGTCAGTTGAATTTCCCCGCATAGAAGTCCATGACGTTCTCGATGCAAATGGGAAACGTTTTCTCCTTGTCTCTGGTCCCGAGCCTGACTACCAGTGGAATAGATTTCTCGCCGCAATTGATGTCGTTGTCAATAGATACAACGTAGAGTTGGCTGTTGGTGTTTCAGCTATCCCGTGGCCGATGCCGCACACTCGCCCATTGGGGCTCACGGTCCATAGCAACGATCCAGAACTCATCTTTGGCGCTGGCTCGGTAATTGGTGAGATTGAAGTGCCTGGTCACGTTGGGGCGCTGATGGAGTTGCATTTGGGGGAGACTGGATTGAAATCGATGGGGATAACCGCACAAGTGCCTCACTATCTAGCCCAGTTTGATTACCCCCAAGGAGCCTTGGCACTGCTCGATGGATTGATGGCTGGTCCCGATATCGCGATCCCTCGCGGGGACCTCACCGAGTTAGCTGCAAAGTCTCTCGCGAACATCACTGAGCAGTTATCTGGCAATGAGGAATTTGCTGCGGTAGTTCAGGCACTCGAAGGCCAATACGACCAGATCGCCGAAGCTTTAAACAGTGGTGCAGGTGGTGTCGCCGATGCTGATATCCCGAGCGCAGATCAAATAGCCGCCCAGGTTGAGGCCTTTTTAGCTGAAATTGATTCAGCGAAAGAGGCTGACAAGGAATCTGATCTCTAACATGTTTTAGTCTTCGGTGCCACGCCGGTGAGCAAATAATTGTCAACAGCCTGATCAACACAAGTACTGCCACCCAAATATGCAGTGTGTCCGTCACTGACAAATGTGAGTAGCGAACTTGTGGGCAATTGTTCATGTAATGCGCGAGCCCAGGCTAGCGGAGTGGCTGGGTCGTAAGTCGTCCCAATAATCAAAATTGGGGCACTCGTCGTCGTTTCGGCTGGCGCTGGCTTAATGGAAGAGTGTTCAAACCAAGTGCTACAAGGTGCGTTACCCCAGCTCATCGCACGTGCAAGTTCAGGCACTTTGGCTTTCCGTGAAAATTGGCGCGCGCTTCGGGCAAGTTCCGTAGCTCCAGGAGTCGGTGGATAGTCCCAGCAATTTATTGAAATGAATGCGGAGAGGACGTTGCTCGAAAATTTAGTGGGTGTAATTTGGTCATTAGCGTAGTAGGACAACTCTTGAAGAAGTGTGCCATTCCCTTGTGACGCTTCTTGTAAAGCCTCATGCAATGAAGGCCAAAACGAGGGGCTGTACATTGATAAGAAGATTGCAGTAGTTGCTTCACTCTGTGTCAGAGTTTGTGATCCCTCAGTATCCATTTCAGTTCTGTCCAGGGCACGCAGAAGTCTGTTTATCATGGTTATTGAGCCAGGATATTGCCCGTTGAATCGGCCGATAGCCTTTTGAAACCCTCTCGATTGTCCCCGCGACAATTCCATTGAATTAAGGGAAGGGTCAACTGCGCCATCCAGTACCATTCGTCCGACTTTGTCAGGAAAAAGTTCGGCATAACGGGTTCCCAAAGATGTGCCATAGGAGAATCCAAGCCAATTGAGTTTTTGACTACCCAACGTTGCCCGAACAATGTCCATGTCTCGAACCGTGTTTTCAGTCCCAATGTGGGCGACGATGTCAGGCGACATCCGTTGGCAAGCTGGGGAAATCTTTGCTGCCGCCGACATGTAATTTGCTATTTCAGTCTTAGTATCCGGAGTTGAATCAATTCTCAGCCACTTATTGGCACTAGGGCCGGTGAAGCATTTCACGGGAGCCGATTTTCCGGTTCCCCGCGGATCGAAACCTACGGGTGTGAAAGCGTCGGTGACGGAGGAATCAAGAGATGCCGCGATGCTTTGGGTGAATGCGGTGCCCTCTGATCCGGGACCACCCGGGTTCATGATTAATGGGGGTAAATCCGGTGACCCGATCCGACGGATTGCCAATGTTATGGTGAAGTCATCTGGTTGCTGATAATCCAAAGGCACGGTTACGAAGGTGCAGGAAGCTTTGCCGCATTTGGTCCACTTCAGGGACTGGTTGTAAAAAACTTCCAGGGGGTCTGATTGATTCGCGGTAGCAGGGGCGGTCATGAGCGAAATGAGCAGGGAAGCGCCCAGAAGCACAGCCCACGGACCGCGCACTCTCACCTGAAAGTTGCTCATGGAGACTCCTTGTCATTTGAAGTCCTGCGGCCTACCTGACCTCGCTGAATTATCCACCACATGGCAGGCTAGGCGCTCACGCACCGGGAAAGGCTCATTATGAGTGGCAATGCCACCTTCACGTACTCAGACACCGCGATCCTTGCGGTAACGGCGGCTGTTGCCCCCATTGTTGTGACCAGCGACGAAATTGACGCGCAGTTAATGCAGACCTATGACCGGGTTGGATTACGACCGGGCATGCTGGAATCGCTGGCCGGTATCAAAGAGCGCCGATGGTGGGCACCCGATGTCACATTTGCCGATGCAGCCTCAATGGCCGGAGCGAAGGCCCTCGCTGAGGCTGGAGTCAATCCGGAGTCGGTCGGTCTCCTCATTGACACTTCTGTCTGTAGGGAGCGACTTGAGCCGTCAGCCTCAGTTGATATTCACCAGCAGCTTGAACTTCCTTCGTCGTGCTTGAACTTTGATCTGAGCAATGCTTGCCTGGGCTTTATCAATGGAATGCAGGTCGCTTCCATGATGATCGATTCAGGGCAAATTGAATACGCACTGGTTGTTGACGGTGAAGGTAGTCGCAGACCGCAAGAGGCAACAATTGCCAGGTTGGCGCGTGGTGACTCCACCAAACAAGACGTACTGGATCAATTCGCAACCATGACTTTGGGTTCCGGTGGGGCAGCGATGGTTCTCGGCAAGGCTTCGGTTCACGGGGGTCATCGCTTCCGCGGAGGAGTTAGTCGCGCCGCGACCCAACACAATCAACTGTGTATGGGTGATTTGGATTCAATGCGGACCGACAGCCGTGGGTTACTCGAAGCTGGGGTAGCTCTGGCAAAAGCAACATGGGACGACTCGCAGTCCCAATTCAGTTGGTCTGATTTGGATATGTACATTTTGCATCAGGTCTCTCAGGTTCATAATGCAGCAATTATTTCGGCATTGGGAATTGACTCCACTAAGGTTCCAACTACTTTCCCATTACAGGGAAACATCGGGCCGGCCTCGGTTCCATTCACGCTAGCCCAGTCAGTTGATGGTTTACAAACCGGTGACCGAATCGCATGCATGGGAATTGGTTCAGGCTTGAACGCGGCTGTTATCGAAATTGATTGGTAATAACAGTGAGCAGACCGGCTCAATTACCGCCTGAGCACGTCCACGGGCTGAATGCCAGTTGGTCCAGAATTGTCACCTTTACCGACCGCGATGGAATTCCACGCACCATGCATGTTCTGGACACTGGAGCAGGCCAGAATCATGAATTGACGTTGGTGTGCGTCCATGGAAACCCCACGTGGTCTTACCTTTGGCGCAATTTCTTGGCGCAGGCACCATCCAATATTCGAGTGATCGCCCTTGATCACTTAGGCATGGGTTATTCAGAAAGACTTGATTCTGAACGGGTATTGGATCAAAGGGTGGACGACCTCACTCGTTTGATCCGTGCTTTGAAAATCACAACACCGATCATGTCTTTGGCCCATGATTGGGGAGGCCCCATTTCATTGGGTTGGGTAGAGAATGAGATTGCTTCAGCAGACCACAAAATCACCGGAGTGATTTTGCTCAATACTGCTGTGCACCAGCCAACAGAGTTCAAGAATCCTGCTGTCATTCGACTTGCGCGAGCTAGGGGCTTGCTTGCACCCATAACCGAGTACACCCAAGGATTTGTGTTTGGGACACGGGTTCTCAGTGGTTCAAAAATGTCACGTGACGTTGCCGCTGGGTTCCGCGCACCGTATCGCACACGAGAATTACGGAAAGCGATTCATGGTTTCGTGGCCGACATCCCGTTTGAAGTGAATCATGTAAGCCGTGCAACATTGGATCAGATCGCTCTGAACCTTAACCTGCTTTCGCAAACGCCAGTACTTATGTGCTGGGGCCCCAATGATCCCGTTTTTTCTGACATTTACCTTCGAGATCTGAAATCACGAATTCCGCATGCAGAAGTGCATAGGTATGAAGGGGCCTCTCACCTGGTGAGTGAGGATGCTCCCGGACTAGTGAGTGATGTATTCAGTTGGATTGAGTCACCCAGGGGACCACACGTCGACTCACCAAATGAGATCGATAACTCATTAGTTGATTTCGGTGCGCAGATGATGGAACAAGCAATCATTCGCCCAAATGTGGTGGGACTAACCGCCATGAACGAACACCGCTCGGTGACTTGGAGAGAACTTCATTCGCAAACGGAATTTTCCATGCGATATCTGTCTGAGAAGGGCGTTACCGCTGGTGATCGAGTCGCCTTTCTTGTCCCTCCAGGTCCATTGCTCATCCCCTTGATATATGCCACGTGGAATCTTGGCGCCGCCGTGGTACTCGCGGACTCGGGGCTGGGATTGCGAGGAATGTTCCGTGCCTTGCGCGGTGCTCACATTGATCACGTGGTGGGAGTACCGCGAGCATGGCCACTGATGCGAAGCCTTCAAATCCCTGGAGCTCGAATCAGCACAAAGGAGTTGGGCAAGGCTGGTGAACGCGGAAAAGCTAATGTCGTCGTTGATGGAACTAGCAAGCACGAGTTCCCATCGAAGGATCTAGGTGCAGTTGTCTTTACTTCTGGATCAACAGGTCCAGCAAAAGGCGTGCAGTATTCGCGAGGACATATTGCAAGGACTGTGGCTGCCCTGCAATCGCAGTATTCAATTGAATCGCATGACGTGATCATCGCGGCCTTTGCGCCATGGGCCGTATTTGGTCCAGCCTTGGGAATCGCATCTGTGTTGCCAAACATGAACCCGGGGAAACCTAGTTCACTGACCTACCGGGCGCTCAATGAAAGTGTGGTCCGTGCAGGTGGCACGCTCCTGTGGGCCTCTCCTGCAGCTTTGACCAACGTTATAGATACTGTCCCTGAACATGAAAATGCTGATTGGAGTGGCATTCGATTAATTCTGAGTGCGGGAGCGCCAGTGCCTAAATCATTACTGAAGCGTTTGGCGGAGTTGATCCCTAGCGCTTCGATCAGGACTCCTTACGGCATGACCGAGGCGTTGCCCCTGAGTGAAATTTCACTCGCGGAGATTCTGAGTTCAGACGAGGATCACGGGGTGCTTGTTGGCAGGGGACTCCCAGGAGTTGACATCAAGATTGCTCCGTGGAGTGACCCAGATCATTTGACGACAGACCCTGAAGTAATGGGTGAAATTGTCGTGCGCGCTCCACACATGAAAAATAGTTACAACAACCTTGCATTTACTGAACGCACCAGCTCCCAATTCTTAGGTTGGCATCGCACGGGAGACGTTGGACATCTGGATGCTGGTGGTTCATTGTGGATTGAAGGACGAAAGTCGCATGTGATTACCACACAAATGGGGGTTGTTACGCCCGTTCCGGTCGAACAACGGGTTGAGTCTTTGGATTTTGTTCGCCAAGCTGCATGTGTTGGTGTTGGTCCAAAGGAAGCGTCAGCTGTTGTAATTGTGTACATCGAATCTGATCAAGGGCGAGAGCTTTCGCAGTTGCGACGCGAGGACCGGGTGAGAGAAGTCGCTGGTGCTCCAATCGCGGCGATTCTCCGAGTCAGGTCGCTGCCCACTGACATCCGTCATAACGCAAAACTCAATCGCGAAGAGATTTCTCGATGGGCCAATAAGAAATTAGCGGGCTCGGCGTGAAGGTACTCATCACTGGCGGGCGAGGTCTTCTCGGATCATCGGTTGTCCAGGAAATCCTGAAGGCGGGTCACGAGTGCGTCGTTGTTCAAAGGAATCCATGCGGTATCGAGGGTGCCCGCGAGTTTCTTGACGACCTCACGGCTCCAAAAAACCAAGACGAGTGGATGGATGGGATAGATGCAATTGTTCACTTGGCTGCAAAAGTGGGGATTGTTGGAAGTTACCAAGAGTTCCTCGACGCAAATGTCGGGGCAACTCAAATGCTTTTAGAGGCTGCAAAACAGCATGGTGTTAAGAAGTTCATCTACGCTTCTTCTCCATCGGTTGCCCATACTGGAAGCGCATTGATCGGTGCCGGTGCGCAACCGGCGCAGCCCACAAGCGTGAGGGGTGCTTACAGCCAAACAAAGGCCCTTGCGGAGTTGGATGTTTTAGCCGCCAACACTTCCACTTTCGCCACTTTGGCCTTGCGTCCGCATTTGGTTTGGGGTCCAGGGGATACGCAACTAATCGAACGAATTGTGGAGCGGGCACGTTCAGGCAGACTGTTTTACATCGATGGCGGCTATGCGTTAATTGATACAACCTATGTGTCAAATGCTGCACGGGCCTTCGCTTGTTCACTGACTGCAGCGCCGGATGCCTATGGTCGACCCCATATGGTGTCGAATGGGGAGCCTCGCACGGTGCGGGAAACACTGATGCGCATAACACAAGCAGCTGGAGTCCCACAGCCGTCTCGCAGCGTTTCGTTTCGCATCGCCATGGCTGCCGGTCGTGCCGCCGAATTTGCCTGGAAAAATCGCAACAGTGAACCACCATTGACAACCTTTCTGGTTGAGCAATTAGCAACTGCCCACTGGTTCGACATTGAACAAACAAAGAGATTGCTGAACTGGAGCCCGACCATTTCCCTTGATGAGGGCTTTGCTGAATTAACAAATTGGTATGCGAACCAGTAATACTTGTTGTCAAAACTCGTCAAAGCCATTGCATTGTGTGACAACTCTGTGACACAAAGGTGTTTGCGTGAAGCATTAAATCCCCATACGTTTGGGTTATGACAAATCGAACTTCAATTACTCGGCGCAAGCTCTTGGTCGTTGGTGGTGTTGGAGCGAGCGCTGCGACATTGGCCGCATGTGGTGCAGGTGTGACTTCGCGTGAAACGGGTACACCGACGAGCTCATCACAAAGTGAAACACCGCCAAGCCCTGAACCTATCGAGAAGGATCTTTCTGACTCGGAAAAAGTTGTCTACTTCTCTAACTGGCCGCAATACATTGATGTCTCAAAGAAAAATCCGACGACGTTGAATGATTTCACGTCCAGTACAGGAATTGATGTCGTCTACACGGATGACATAAACGACAGTAATGAGTTTTTTGCAAAAGTTCAGACAAACTTGGAGCAGGGTCGGAGCATTGACCGAGATATTGTCGTGCTCACTGAAGAAGGTGTGGAACTCTTTATCGACTCAGGTTTTGCCGCACCACTGAATAAGCAATTGATCCCTAACTGGGTGAATTTGCTGCCCTCTTTAAAGGAAGTCCCATTTGACCCAGGTCGCGAATACTCACTTCCATGGCAGTCTGGATTTACGGGAATCGGTTGGAACACACCGCTACTCGAACGTGAGCTCGGGGTTGCGGAAATCACGTCACTTGATCAATTTTTTGACCCGAAATTAAAAGGTCGCGTTACTATCTTGACGGAAATGACGGACAGCATGGGCTTGATCCTCAATTGGTTGGGATACGACATGTCCAACTTCACCGCACAGCAATTTGATGAATCGCTTGAAGTTTTGGTGCAAAAGATCGACGAAGGTTTTATTCGACAGGTCACCGGAAATGACTACATTGCGGCACTGGATAGTGGTGATGCAATTGCGGTGATCGGTTGGTCGGGTGATGTTTTAGGCTTGGGTCAAAAGTTTGGATTTGGAATTCCAGATTCTGGTGGAATGCTTTGGGCGGACAATATGTTGATTCCTTCAGTGGCAACGCATAAGTCAAATGCGGAACGTCTGATGAACTATTACTACGACCCTGTTGTTGCTGCTCGACTTGCGGAATGGGTTCAGTACGTGTGTCCCGTGTCTGGCGCGCAGGAAGCTATGGAAGATATTGATCCGGATTTAGTTGAGGATCAGTGGATTTTTCCCACACCCGAATTGTTAGAGACAGTCTCTGAGTTTATGTACATGGGTGTTGAAATGCGCCTAGCCTATGACCGCCAATTTCAAAAAGCTGTCAATATGTAGCATTGCGCGGTGACCCACGGATTTGAAATCGTCTCTCAGCTTGATCAGGCACGTGGGCGAACTGGAGTGATCACTACGCCGCATGGTGAAATAAAAACGCCCGCATTTATTCCAGTGGGGACCAAAGGAACGGTCAAGTCTATTCTCCCCGAAAGTGTTCGAGACCTTGGTGCACAGGCCGTCCTCTCAAATGCCTATCACCTGTATCTACAGCCTGGGACCGAAATAATTGATGCAGCTGGTGGACTCGGGACTTTCATGAATTGGCCGCTTCCAACATTTACCGACAGCGGTGGATTCCAAGTCCTGTCGTTGGGCGTTGGCTTCAAGAAAGTGCTTTCAATGGATAGTGCTTATACCGTTGAAAGTGATGTAATCGCACCCGGCAAGGACCGGTTGGCACACGTTGATGACGATGGCGTGACATTTAAGTCGCATCTTGACGGCTCAATGCATCGTTTTTCTGCCGAAGTTTCCATGCAGGTACAACATGCAATTGGAGCCGATATTATTTTTGCTTTCGACGAGTGCACGACGTTGATGAACTCGAAGGAATACCAGATTCTGGCTATGCGCCGAACCCTTGAGTGGGCCCAGCGGTGTATCGATGAGCACGAAAGGCTCACGGAGGAGCGTTCGACCAAGCCGTATCAAATGCTTTTTGGTGTCATTCAGGGTGCTCACTATGAGGATCTGCGGAGGAAGGCTGCCCGGGAAATCGGAGAATTGGACTTTGATGGGTTCGGAATCGGTGGCGCGATGGATAAGGAAACCCTTGGCACGATTATCAGCTGGGTCGTTGACGAGTTGCCGGAGAACAAGCCCCGACATTTACTGGGGATAGGCGAACCACTCGACCTGTTTGTAGGTGCCGAAAATGGTGCTGACACATTTGATTGTGTTGCTCCAACGCGCAATGCGCGTAATTCGGCCCTGCTTACGGTTGAAGGAAGATTTAACGTATCGAATGCCTACAGCCGAGGGAAAAGTGAACCGATCGATAGCGAGTGCGACTGTTACACGTGCCTAAACTATTCGCAGGGATATTTGCATCACGCTTATAAGGGTAATGAGTTGATTTTCCCGACGTTGGCGAGCATTCACAATTTAAGATTTACGGTAAGTTTGGTGGACCAAATTCGCGAACACATGGAAAATGGAACGTATTATGAGTTCAAGCGTGACTGGGTCGAGCGTTTTACGACTGGTCGATACGCAAAAAGGATTTAGTTCCCAAGATAAGTAGGTTCCCGTTTTTTAATCGCTCTTATAACGGGGTAGCTAACGGGGAGTAGGAAGACTTCTAGCAATGTTTTGTAGAGGTAGCCAACGAGAACGTAGTTGAGAAATTCGGGTCCGGTAATAATTCCATAGAAGGCAACCGTGCAAAAAACTAAGGTGTCTGCGAATTCCCCGACGACGGTAGAGCCGATTAGTCGGGCCCACAAGTGTTTTTCTTTTGTCCTTTGCTTGATTTTGACCAGTACATAAGCGTTGAGCAACTGACCAACCAAGTAACCCAGGACACTGGCCAGAACGATTCGGGGCACAAATCCAAGTACTGATTCGAATGCGCCCTGGAATTCGTAGGCGTCAGCTGCAGGTGAAATTTGAACTAGATAAAAAGTGAAAGCAGCAAGTATCGACATTGCAAACCCGGTAAAAATCGCCCGCCGCGCTGCTTTCCAACCGTAAACCTCGCTGATTATGTCGCCAATGATGTAAGTCAGAGGGAACAAGAAGACACCGCCGTCGGTAATGAGCGGCCCAAATTCAATTAATTTGGTGGCACCGATGTTGGAGATCAGCAGAATTCCCACAAAAATGGCTAGCAAGTACGGGTAAAACGATCCACCCGTGCGCGCAAAATGAACGCCACCAAATTGGGGCGCTCGCAGTGGAGTTGGCGATATATTTGACATTGTGCCCCCGGCAGGATTCGAACCTGCGACCTTCGGTACCGGAAACCGGCGCTCTATCCCCTGAGCTACGGAGGCAGGGGACGGTAAGGCTAGCAGCGTGCCCGTATGCAAACATGTCGCGGTGGTTAATTTCCGTTCGACGCTGAAAAACGTTTCGGATCGGCCTTTTGTTAAATCCACAATGGGATTTGGGCGCCAATTTCTCGCCAGGTTCGGGACGCTTAACGTCTCGCTCGCCTCAGGCGGATTGGCGTACTACGTGATTTTGGCCCTAGCGCCGGTCGCCATTTCCGTTGGTGCAATTTCGGGGCTGTTTATTAGTCAGGAGCAGTTTGTTGCGGGATGGGACTCCTTTGTTAGCCGTGGACCCGAATCGCTGAGCGGCCTTGACCCAGTCATGAATTCACTTGCGTCACTAGCGCAGTCTGCGACAACGGGCTCGGTCACGATCACGACAATTGTCAGTTTGGTCTTGGCTGTCTATGTGTCCCAAAAGGTGGTTTATGGAGTGCTCCAGGTGCAAGATCACATCTTCAAAAACCATAGAGCCCCTAATGATAGAACCCCATCGGGGACTTTCGCTCGTGTGAGATCTGCTGTGATCGCATTAGTCGTAATTATTGTGATTGTGGTGTCACTCCTGTCTGTGACATTTGTTCCGGTGTTCTTAAGCAGCCTAAATGTTGAATCCACCTTTTTAGGATTACTCGACACATTGGGCTGGTTGACACCCGCCACTTTTGTCTATCTTTTAGTTTGGTTAGTAATGAGACATACGAGCAGTTCCACGGGCGTAGTAACGTGGAGATCACCTGGACTGCTCCTCGCTACGTTCTTGATCATTTTGTCAATTGGGGCGTTCGGGATTTACGCCGATCAATCTTCGACAGTGGGATCGGCACTCGTAGTCTTCGGGGCTCCGATTGCTGTGTTGATCTGGACTTATCTCGTATTTCTTGGATTCTTTGTGGGGTCGATTATCGAAGCCCTAATTCGCGAACGTGGCCTAGCGGGAAAACCAGCGCGGGGGGCCGCTGACAAGAGCGATCACGAACGCACCGACAGCGGCGCCAATTCCGGTACTGATCATGGAGATCCCAGGAAGGAGTAGGCCGGAAACGGCCCCACCGGCACCCATGACTGCAGCTCCCACAGTGGCATAGACAAATCTTCCACCCGAAGCTGATTCATCCCGCTGAGCTGGAGAGCCTGACTCCTTGCGCTGCAAGGGTGCGGATTGCTGTGAATCTTGTGCCGAGATTTCCCGTAGAAGTTTTTCGATTTCGTCATCGGAAGCCATACGAGCACTCTATGTCACATCTTGCTGGTGAAGAGATACGCTCACGCCGTGGCAATTAATGACACTCGCGAGAGCATTCAGCGCGTTGTAGACGAACTATTGGCACAAGGGACATTAACCAAGGGTGTGGAAGTGACCCTTGAGCGCCCAAAATCGCGTGAGCATGGGGATTACGCCACTAATGTGGCGCTGGTCGCCGCGAAATTTTCGACGATTGCGCCTAGAGATTTGGCAGCAAGGATTGCTGAGGCCTTGAGAGAGGACCCGGCTTTTACCGAAGTGAGCGTGGCTGGCCCAGGGTTTGTGAACATTCGACTCTCCGCACTAACTCAGGGAGAAATTGCCCAGCGTGTCGTGAAACAAGGCGCGGCATACGGGCGCAACGACGCCCTGCTGGGCAAAAGTTTCAATGTTGAATTCATTTCAGCAAATCCGACGGGGCCGCTACATCTGGGTCACACTCGATGGGCCGCCGTGGGGGATGCGCTGGCAAGAGTGTTAGCGGCCTCAGGAGCTGACGTCACCACCGAGTTTTACATTAATGACCGTGGCGTTCAAATGGACAAGTTTGGCGAATCTGTTATGTCTGCGTCGTGGGGAAAAGCAGTCCCAGAAGATGGCTACCACGGCGGTTACATTCTGGATCTTGCCGCGCGAATTATTCGCGAGCACCCAGAGTTTCACCAGCTCCCGGCGACCGAACAAATGGTCGCCTTTCGCGAGGAGTCCTACGCCCTGCAATTGCAACAGCAAAAAGATGTCCTCGCACTTTTTCGCACTCATTTTGACGTGTGGTATTCCGAACGCAAACTCTATGACTCAGGGGCTGTCGAGCGGGCTCAGCAACAACTTGTGGAACAAGGGCACGTGTACGAATCGGATGGCGCAGTGTGGCTGCGAACCTCAACATTTGGCGACGACAAAGATCGAGTATTGATAAAGGAAAATGGGGAGCGAACCTATTTTGCTGCTGATACCGCCTATTACCTGGATAAGCGCGCTCGTGGATTCGACACGGCAATCTATTTGTTGGGCGCAGACCACCATGGCTATGTAAATCGTCTGCGGGCAGTTGCCGCATGTGCTGGTGACAATATGGACGAAAACATCGAAATTTTGATTGGTCAACTTGTCAAAATCACGCGCGGGGGCGTCGAGGTCAAGCTGTCCAAACGTTCGGGCCAGATTGTGACGTTGGAAGAACTTGTTGAAGAAGTGGGCGTAGATGCGGCACGTTACACGTTGGCTCGCTATCCAGTGGACACTCCACTTGTTGTTGATCTAGAAGAAATTGCCCGAAAGGCCAACGATAATCCCGTTTTTTATGTTCAGTACGCCCATGCTCGCATTGCATCAGTTTTACGAAATGCACATGATGTTGGTGTGGATTGGCGAAATATGGAATTTACCCCAGAGCTCCTCGATTCGGATCAAGAGAATGAACTTCTTGGCGTAATTGAGAAATTTCCTGGAGTCATTGCAGCTGCTGCAGAGTTAAGGGAGCCGCACCGTGTTGCCCGCTACTTGGAGGAACTGGCAACGGCCTACCACCGTTTTTATGACATATGTCGGGTCCTACCCCGATCAGATGAGGAACTCAGTGACGTTCATGTTGCTCGATTATGGGTGTGCGCTGCGACACAGCAGACTCTTGCTAACGGTTTAGATCTCCTGGGAGTCAGCGCCCCTGCGAAAATGTAAAAACCGGTAGGCTCGCGCTATGCAGGCACATCCGGCGGGCCCTCGTCATGCTCAAATGGCGAGAGAATCACAAGCCTCAATTCCGGTTGAGGATCCCACTCAGTCCAAAGTGTGGCCAGAAAGTGCCAAGCGAAATGACCGTGGAGAACTTCAGGTCGGCGGTCAGGGAGTTGTGGAATTAGCGGCCGAACACGGAACGCCTTTATTTCTTTTCGATGAACAAGATATTCGTGATCGTGCCAAGGAGTTCGCAACTGCATATTTAGCCGAAAACGAACGTGGCACAGTTTATTACGCGGCAAAAGCCTTTCTCAGTGTCGCAATAGCTCGGTGGGTATTCGAAGAGGGTCTCGGAATTGATGTTGCCTCCGGCGGTGAACTGGCAATAGCCATTCGTGCGGGAATCCCAGGTGAGAAATTACTCATGCACGGGAACAACAAGTCCGAAAGTGAGATAAGGACAGCTTTAAATTACGGCGTCGGTCGAATTGTGATCGACTCATTCGACGAGATCGTCCGGGTCGCAGCTATCGCTGCTGAGCTCAATGTTGTGGCGAAAGTATTGATTCGGGCTACCGTAGGCGTTGAGGCGCACACGCATGAATTCATTGCGACCGCCCATGAGGATCAAAAATTTGGACTCTCGGTGCAGGAAGGTGACGTGGAAGAGGCTGTCCGCCGCATTGCCAAGTTGCCGTCATTGCGTTTCATGGGCTTGCATTCACACATTGGTTCACAGATTTTCGACTCGGCTGGATTCGAAATTGCGGCAACGCGGGTGGTTGGGGTTGCCTACGACATTTATGACACACAGGGAATTGAATGTGAGGAATTCAATCTTGGTGGCGGCATGGGGATTGCCTACCTTCCGGAAGACGATCCACTTTCCGTGCAGACCATGGCTCGCCAGATAAGAGAGATTGTTACTCGCGAGTGCGCCAACGTGGGGATACCCGTCCCGGCATTGTGTTACGAGCCTGGACGAGCAATAGTCGGCAGGGCTGGGATCACTATCTACGAGGTGGGAACGGTCAAGAAAGTGAAACTCGATCACGGTGAGCGCACCTACATCTCGGTTGACGGAGGTATGAGTGACAACATCCGGACATCGCTTTATGGAGCCCAGTACTGCGTTGCGCTTGTGTCAAGAAGTTCAGTATCGGAGCAAATCCTGAGCCGAGTGGTCGGAAAACACTGTGAGTCAGGGGATATTGTCGTGAAAGATGCTTGGTTGCCCTCGGACATCACACCGGGCGACCTCATCGCTGTAGCCGCCACAGGGGCCTATTGCCGATCTATGGCTTCCAACTACAACCAGATGCCCCGTCCGGCTGTGGTCTCCGTTCGCGGTGGGGAAAGCCAGTTGATTCTTCGTCGGGAGACATTTGATGACCTGCTGGCTCTTGATCCTTTTGCCGGCTAATGCAACCACGACGATTCACTTTGGCAGAATAAGACTGGTTGTCCCAGAAAATGTTATTTGAGGAGATTCATGTCAGAGCGTGATAAGTCTGCTCCACCAATCCGAATTGCCATGTTGGGCGCAGGCACGGTGGGATCCTCAATAGCGCGGCTCTTGACCCGACACCAGCATGATCTTGCGCACCGGGTTGGTGCCAACCTCGAATTAATCTCAGTGGGTGTCAAGGACATCAATAAGCCCCGTGAGGGGATCCCCCAATCGCTACTGACTCAAGATCTTGAATCTGTGGCACTCTCCAGAGCTGACATCGTGATCGAAGTCATGGGTGGAATTGAGCCCGCTCGAACCCTAATTCTTGCAGCGATGAACGCTGGATCAAGTGTGATTACAGCCAATAAAGCCCTCATGGCGGAAGACGGGGCCGCCCTGTACTCCGCTGCGGAAGAGTCAGGAGTTGACCTATATTTCGAGGCTGCGGTTGCTGGAGCTATTCCCCTCATCCGACCATTACGTGAGTCCCTAGCCGGAGATCGTGTTACTAAAGTCATGGGAATTGTTAACGGTACTACGAACTTTATGCTGACAAAAATGGATGAAGAAGGGGCCGAGTACGACGAAGTTTTTGCTGAAGCAGATTCACTCGGTTACCTTGAAGCTGATCCGTCTCTCGATGTAGACGGAATAGATGCGGCGGCCAAGGCCGCAATCCTGGCCGAGTTGGCCTTTCACACAAGGGTGACCTTGGCCGATGTCTATTGCGAGGGAATTGGATCCGTGACAAAAGCAGACATTACGGCTGCGCGCGACATGGGATTTGTCATAAAGTTACTTGCCATTGCGGAGTTAATCTCAACGGATGACCTCGAAGACGGAATTGTAGTTAGGGTGCATCCAGCAATGATCCCGTTGAATCACCCGCTGGCAAATGTTCGTGGTTCCTTCAACGCTGTCTTTGTTCACGCAGAAGCCGCCGGAGAAATGATGTTTTATGGTCGGGGAGCAGGGGGAGATCCGACCGCCAGTGCCGTCTTGGGAGACGTTGTTGCGGCAGCGCGGCATCGAGTCTTGGGTGGGCGTGGACCGGGGGAGAGTACCTATTCAGGTCTGAAAGTCCTCGACATTGGGCGGGCTGAAACACGTTATTACGTTAACCTCGATGTACGGGATCGACCTGGAGTTCTGGCGCAAATTGCTAACGCATTCGCAGCGAATGGCGTGAGCATTCAAGTGGTCCGACAAGATGGCCACGGGTATGAGGCTGGACTGATCGTGCGAACGCATAGAGGGAGTGAAGCGGCTTTGCGAGCTACGGTTGTTCAGTTGGAATCAATGGATGAAGTTCGTAAAGTGGTTGGAGTAATGAGAGTAGAGGGTGAAGAGTAGATGGCACACCAATGGCGCGGTGTAATCGCTGAGTACCGCGATCGCATGCCACTCGTTGAATCTGCACCTATCGTGAGCCTCGGCGAAGGTGGCACTCCACTCGTCTACGCCTGCACTGTAAGCGAAATGGTCGGTGCGTCCGTCTGGCTCAAATACGAAGGGGCTAACCCAACAGGTTCATTCAAGGATCGCGGAATGACCATGGCCATCTCAGATGCCGCATTCCAAGGTGCAAAGGCCGTAATTTGCGCATCGACGGGGAACACATCAGCCAGTGCTGCCGCATACGCGGTGAAGGCCGGCCTGACCTGCGCCGTGCTCATCCCCAAGGGAAAAATTGCCATGGGCAAACTTGCCCAAGCGGTTGTTCATGGCGCGATTTTGCTTCAGGTTGAGGGTAACTTTGATGACTGTTTGGTGCTCGCTCGAGAACTGTCGGAGCAGTACCCGGTTGCATTAGTTAATAGCGTTAATCCGGTTCGCATTGAAGGTCAAAAGTCTGCGGCTTTTGAGATAGTTGATCGACTGGGTCGAGCCCCGGACATTTCCTGCATGCCTGTTGGGAATGCCGGGAATATCACCGCATATTGGCGCGGCTACCAGGAGTATCAAGCCTCAGGCATAACCGATTCAACTCCGACCATGTGGGGATTCCAAGCAGCAGGAGCGGCCCCATTAGTAATTGGAAGTCCGGTCTCTAACCCTGAGACCATTGCGACAGCGATTCGAATTGGAAACCCTGCATCTTGGGATTTTGCAATTGCGGCGCGTGATGAATCACATGGTCTCATTGATTCGGTAACAGACGAGGAAATATTGTCGGCTTATCACCTACTTGCTGAAAAAGAAGGTTTGTTCTGTGAACCTTCAAGTGCTTCGAGCGTTGCCGGATTACTTAAAATGCATTCCGCGGGAAGAGTTCCACCCGATTCGGTTATCACATGCACGTTGACGGGCAATGGACTCAAGGATCCGCAATGGGCGCTCGAAGGAGCTGCCGATCCAATCGTCATTCCCGTCGATTCCACACTCGCAGCTGAAAAACTTGGCTTAGCGTGATGAATGCTGTGACATTCGTATCTGGCGCAGTTCGCGTTGTCGTCCCTGCCTCAAGCGCAAATCTGGGGCCAGGATTTGATTCAGTTGGGTTGGCATTGGCTATGCACGACGAACTTATTGCAATGGTCACGAGTGATGTTGGTATTAAAGTGGACGTCGAGGGTGAGGGCGCTGGAATCGTGCCCACCGATGAGTCTAATTTGGTTGTTCGTGCGATGAACAGAGGTTTTGAGGCGATGAACGCGAAACCCGCCGGATTCATCCTCAAATGTCGTAATGCCATACCGCATGGACGCGGTTTAGGTTCTTCAGCTTCAGCAGTAATTGGTGGCCTAGCGATTGCCCGGTCACTTGTGGAAGGTGGCGAGTCACTTCTCTCGGATTCGCAAATTCTCAACATTGCTCTGGAGTTTGAGAATCACCCTGATAATTTGTCCGCGGCTCTCTACGGTGGATTCAATGTTTCCTGGCTTCACACTGAAAGTATTGCTGGTGCCGTTCAGCCGACTGTTCATCCTGATGTCGTGCCAATCGTTTTAATTCCACCCCATGAACTCGCCACGACAAAAGCCAGGGGTGTGTTGCCCTCGCAGGTTGAGCGCTCAGCGGCATGTCACAATCTTTCGAGAACCGGCTTATTAGTTTATGGAATTTCGCACGACCCAAAACTCTTATTGGAAGCTACTTCAGACCGGTTGCATCAGGACGCTAGGGCTGACGTGTATCCGGAAACGAGCGCAATTATTTCGCAGTTGCGCGCTAAAAATATCGCGGCTATGGCTTCAGGAGCTGGTCCTGCCGTCCTATTACTGGTGGATCGCAAAGACATTCATGAACTGGAAGAGGCGCTGATTGTCGTTCCCGCTGAGTGGACTCGGATAGCGGTACCGATTGATTTTGATGGAGTACGAGTGCTGCCGCTCCCGGTTTAGGCCCGTCACCAGCAAAATCTATTGACTGTGTTAGCCTAAGGCAGTCCACAGTCGTGGCGAGCTTCCTTAGAGCATCACATTCATCGGAGAATCTGGGTATTGGGTACCCAGTGCGGGTGAGTGAAGTTTCAAACGGGAGCACGGTTTCACCTTCACCGGGTATCTCACAAACGTAATCATGTTTGGCCCAGGGCAAATCTCGCCCATACACACAAAGGATTATTGAGTGTCAGAAACAACAGATTCAAAACGTCGGTCCGAGGGACTCTCCGGAATGTTGTTGCCCGAGTTGAAGCAGCTCGCACAGCAACTTGGCATTGCCGGATCGAGCGCAATGCGTAAATCAGACCTGGTCTCGGCTATTGGTGATCGGCAAAAGCAGGCAAATGCCCGCCGAACGACTCCCAAGGCAGCTCCAGAAAAGACTTCGCCTGAAAAGGCTGCTCCTGAAAAAGGGGAAAATGAGCCTGCCCCACCACCACAAGGGGAAACGGGCGAGTCAGAGTCACGTGAGGACTCGCAGCAGGGTCAGCGCGGCAACCGAAACAACAATCGAGATCGCAATTCTCGTAGTAACAACAATCGTGATCGTACGAACAATGACCGGAACAGTAATGACCGGAACAGTAATGACCGGAACAGTAATGACCGGAACAGCAATGATGTCGACGAAGATCGCAACAGTGGGTCCGATGACCGCAATAGCCGCAGTCGAAACCGTAATCGCAGGGATCGCCGTGACCGACCCAGTAATCGCCGTACCGGGGGCCAAAATAATTACAATGATTATGAGACTGAACTGACCGACGATGACGTCCTCGTCCCGGTTGCAGGTATCTTGGATGTTCTCGACAACTATGCATTTGTTCGCACCAGCGGTTACTTGCCCGGCCCCAATGACGTTTATGTCTCACTCTCGTTTGTCCGCAAACTGGGATTGCGAAAAGGGGATGCTGTGATTGGATCAGTGCGGCAACCACGCGAAGGTGAGCGACGAGAAAAGTTTAATCCCCTGGTAAAGGTGGATTCAGTTAATGGTTATGACTTGGAAACTATCAAGGGCCGACCCGAATTCTCCAAGTTAACTCCCTTATATCCACAGGAACGTCTAAAGTTGGAAACGACGAGTTCGAATTTGACAACTCGGGTTATTGATCTTGTCGCGCCAATCGGTAAGGGCCAGCGAGGGCTGATCGTGTCACCGCCAAAAGCGGGAAAGACGATGGTTCTGCAGGCCATTGCAAATGCGATAACTGTCAATGATCCAGAGTGTCACCTCATGGTGGTTTTGGTCGATGAACGGCCCGAGGAAGTTACCGATATGCAACGAAGTGTTGAGGGTGAAGTAATTGCCTCAACATTTGATCGGCCCGCGGAAGACCATACGATCATTGCTGAACTTGCTATTGAGCGGGCGAAACGTTTGGTGGAGTCCGGTCAAGACGTGGTTGTGCTACTTGACTCCATGACCAGATTGGGTCGGGCCTACAACCTTGCGGCTCCAGCTTCAGGTCGAATTCTCTCTGGTGGAGTGGATTCGACGGCACTGTATCCGCCTAAGAAGTTCTTTGGAGCTGCCCGAAATATTGAAAATGGCGGATCACTGACTATTTTGGCAACGGCGTTGGTCGAGACCGGGTCAAGAATGGACGAGGTGATTTTTGAGGAGTTCAAAGGAACTGGCAACATGGAACTCAAACTTGATCGCCGCCTTGCTGATAAGCGAATCTTTCCCGCTGTTGACGTTGATCCGTCCGGCACGCGCAAAGAGGAACTGCTCCTCTCACCAGAAGAACTTAAGGTGGTTTGGACCCTGCGTAAGGTGTTGCACGCCCTTGATCCGCAGCAGTCGATTGAGCTGTTGCTCAACAAGTTGCGGGAAACAGAGACGAATTTCGAATTCCTCAAACAGGTTCAGAAGACCACCCCGGCAGGGCCTGGGTCCGGTGAGGATGACTAGCGGCAAGGGCTACTGAAATCCTGAGACCGAGATCGTGGCATAATAATTGTGTGAGACCCGGTTCACGGAATTTATTTGATTTGAGGGCTCCTGAATTCACAGGAGACCGAACTGGAGATTTCGACCCGGGCATTGAAAAAGGAGTTAATCATGAAGGCTGGTATTCACCCAGATTACGTGGAGACAACGGTGACCTGCACTTGCGGCAGCACTTTTGAAACACGTAGCACTTCCAAGAGTGGCAGCATTCATGCTGACGTTTGCTCGAACTGCCACCCGTTCTACACGGGTAAACAGAAGATCCTTGACACTGGTGGTCGGGTAGCGAGATTCCAAAATCGTTACGGTGTTCCTGCTGCAGAGGACGAGAGCACAGAGTCTGCATAACTACTTCCCGGGCGCCGGTCTGGGATCGGCCGCGTGTCTCCCCCGTCGCGCGGTCGGTCCCAGACCGGCGCCCGTTTTTTAGTTCGCTGAAGTTTCGCAGTTGTTGACAACAGTCCAGCATTCAAGGCAAGTTGAGGAGTGAGTCGTGTTTGAATCATGTGCCCAGCTTGCAACCGAACTTGATACCGTGGAGGCGGGACTAGCAGACCCCGCAATTCATGCAGATCAATCCCAAGCACGCAAACTTGGTCGGCGTTACGCAGCACTTCGGCCCATTGTTGCTGCCTACCGCGATTGGCTAGCAGTCACATCAGATCTTGAAACGGCGCAGGAACTCGCAGATCAGGATGAGTCCTTCGCTGCAGAAGCAGCGGAACTCCTGCCTCGCCAGGCGATTCTTGCTGAAAAACTCACTCACCTGTTGCTTCCACGTGACCCAATGGATGACAAAGACGTGATTGTTGAGATTAAAGCCGGTGAGGGTGGGGATGAATCCGCACTTTTTGCATCCGACCTCATGCGAATGTATTTACGTTATGCAGAGCGTCGAGGCTGGTCCACTGAGGTACTCGATGCTGTGGAGTCAGACTTGGGCGGATACAAGGACATCTCTATTGCTGTGAAGTCAAAGGTAGCTCCTGGTCCCGGGGAGGGACCTTACGCACGCTTGCGTTTTGAAGGGGGCGTCCACCGGGTGCAGAGAGTCCCAGTCACGGAATCTCAGGGAAGAATTCATACCTCAGCCGCAGGTGTGATGGTCGCGCCCGAAGCTGAAGACGTCGATGTGAGTATCGATCCCAATGATTTACGAATTGACGTTTTCAGGTCTTCGGGGCCAGGTGGGCAAAGTGTCAATACAACAGATTCGGCGGTTCGAATCACACATGTGCCGACAGGGGTCGTGGTTTCCTGTCAAAATGAAAAAAGTCAATTGCAAAATAGGGAGCAGGCCATGCGCATCTTGCGTGCCCGTCTCCTTGCGGTTGCTGAGGAGTCTGCAGCAAAAGATGCCTCTGATATCAGGCGCTCACAAGTACGAACAGTGGACCGCAGCGAGAGAATTAGGACCTACAACTTTCCAGAAAACCGACTCAATGATCACCGGGTTGGGTTTAAGTCGCATAACTTAGACCAAATTCTTGACGGAGATTTGGACGCGGTCATTGAGGCCTGCGTTTCAGCTGATCAACAGAGTCGGTTGGCAGAGCCTTCGGCGTGAGCACTATCCGCGACACACTCGTTGATGCCCAACACCGACTCTCGAACGCCGGTATTGATTCAGCAGCGACTGAGTCGGCGGAGTTGCTGGCGCACGTCCTTGAGGTTCCACGGAATCGCTTATTCATGCAGGACACCCTCGCGGAGGATGATCGCATTTCATTTGAAAGGCTGATGGCAAAGCGACTAAACCGCATTCCACTTCAACACATACTGGGTACCGCTGCTTTTCGTCGAATTGAACTTGAAGTAGGACCTGGAGTATTTATCCCAAGACCTGAAAGTGAATTGGTAGCGGAGGCCGCAATTCGTTTCGTGAATGAAATAGCTAATCCAATAGCGGTTGACTTGTGCACAGGTTCAGGGGCTATTGCCATTTCCCTAGCAGTGGAGGTCCCGGGAACACGGGTTGTTGGAATTGAGCTCAGTCCAGATGCATTCCCGTGGCTCGAGCAAAATATCAAAAAATTTGAGTTAGTCGTACCTGTTGAAGTGCACCAGGTTGACGCCACTGATTATTCCGCCGATGTTTTCGTTGAATTGTCGGGTAAGTGTGATGTGGTGACGTGCAACCCTCCGTACATTCCAGTGGACATGATTCCCCGCGACCCTGAAGTTCGAATCCACGAACCTGCCATGGCTCTTTATGGTGGAGCTGACGGCCTCGATGTAATCCGAGGGATTGCGAAAACTGCTGGCTTGCTGCTCAAGCCTGGAGGCCTACTCGTTGTTGAGCATGCAGATGTGCAGGGCCCTGAGTCGGGTGAAATGAGTGTCGTTAGCGTGCTTCGAGCCGCTCAACTTGATGAGGAACTGGCAACCTACATTCCCGGAGTGCCGGGGGATCTACTTTTTACCGAGGTCAGCGATCGACAGGATTTCAATCAGCGGCCACGATTTACTGTGGCTACTCGAGTTTAGGTCATCAGGTTTAGGCTGACCAAATGAGTGTTCGCATTGAAGGTGGTGACACACAAAATAGGGATCGAGCAATCTCGATGGCTTACTCGACCGTGCGTCGTGGCGGATTAGTCATTGTTCCGACAGAGTCTCAATATGCTGTTGTCACAGATGCTTTTTCACCAAGGGGTACCTCACTCCTGCGAGAATACAAGGGCCTTGGAACACAGGTTCCCCTCTCGGTGCTGGTTCCCAATGCCAATGCGGTTTCGGGGATTACTTCATCAATACCTCATATTGCTAAAGAAATTATGGCGTCTTATTGGCCAGGTGAGTTGACACTGCTGCTCAAAGCTGGAACGACTTTGGCATGGGATCATCCTGCCGGTGCTCCTATTGCCGTGCGAATGCCAACACATCCGTTTTTGTTGGAACTACTCAATGCAACAGGTCCTCTTGCATCATCGGGTGCGCAACAGGCCGGGATGCCCCAGATTGCCCAAGTGGCTCAACTTGGTGCCTGTGAGGTCGATTCTGTATCAGTAATAATCGCGGCTGGAGACCTTGTCTCCGGTAGCGGCAGCACGGTAATTGACTGCACCGGAGAAAGCCCGACAATCGTGCGCGAGGGCGCCATTGACCGGCAAACATTGACCGATTTCATTTCCCAGAGTGGGGTACCTGGGTGAGGTGATCAAGCACTCGATTCGATGTCCTTGCGCTTAAAGGCGAGTTTAACGCTGACCCAATAGGCTGGGACCATAGAGAATTTAACGTAGGAGTTCGACTCCGCAGTGTGAGAGGAATGTGACGGCGTGACTTTTTGGGGCCCAGATTTTGGTGAACTCGAGGCAGAGGATCCGGAGATTGCAGGGATACTGCTTTCCGAGTTGGAACGAGCGCGTGGGGGATTACAGCTCATTGCGAGTGAAAACTTTACGTCACCGGCTGTCCTTGCAGCACTTGGTTCAACTCTGAGCAATAAATACGCAGAAGGCTATCCCGGCAAGCGCTATTACGGCGGCTGCTCAGAGGTGGACAAAGCAGAAAATATTGGAATCCAGCGGGCAAAGGAATTGTTTGGCGCTGAACATGCAAATCTTCAACCGCATTCCGGGGCTAGCGCAAACCTCGCCGCCTATGGTGCTTTTGTGAAACCTGGTGAGACCGTTTTGGCAATGAGTCTTTCCCACGGAGGTCATCTCACTCATGGGTCGTCGGTGAATTTTTCGGGAAAGTGGTTCAACGTCGTGTCCTATGGCGTTATGCCCGAAACGGACTTAATTGATATGGGTGAAGTCAGAAGGCTTGCCCTTGAGCACAAGCCAAAAATGATTATTTGTGGTGCGACGGCTTATCCGAGATTAATTGATTTTGCCGCTTTCCGGGAAATCGCGGACGAAGTGGGCGCAATCCTCATGGTTGACGCCGCTCACATTATTGGACTCATTGCGGGTAAAGCAATTCCCAGTCCTGTTCCCTACGCCGACGTCGTGTGCTTTACCACGCATAAAGTTTTGCGTGGGCCTCGCGGAGGGATGATTCTATGCAAAGAAGAGCACGCTGCGAAAATTGATAAAGCCATTTTCCCGATGATGCAGGGCGGGCCGCTCATGCACGCCGTTGCGGCAAAGGCTGTTGCGCTCAAGGAAGCCAATACGGTTCAATTCCAAGAGTATGCGCAGCAAGTTATTCTGAATGCCCAAGCGCTTTCTTCGGGATTGGCTGATCGAGGTATGCGGGCTGTCAGTGGAGGAACCGATACTCACTTGGCGCTCATCGACCTTTCCAGTACCGGAGTGAATGGAAGTGAAGCTGAGATACGTTGCGATGCTGCGCGAATCACCCTCAATAAAAATGCGATTCCATTTGATACTTTGCCACCATCGATTGCCTCGGGTATTCGAGTTGGGACTCCCTCGGTGACCACCCAAGGAATGGGCGTGTCCGAGATGCTCGTCGTCGCTGATCTGATAGATCGAGCTGTTCGCGGAAGCGCGCCAAGTGCCGATATAGCTGCGCAGACGCATGAATTAGTTTCTGCTTTCCCCGCATACCCCAGGTGATCAATCGATAGGAAGCAATGGAAAGGAGTAGGTCATGCGCGAATATATGTTATGTCTTTTTGCTGCAGCAGCTGTCACCTACTTCTTAACTCCACCCGTACGGGCTTTGGCCATTCGTTGGGGGATCGTTGCCCCTGTTCGCGATCGTGATGTCCATGACACGCCAACTCCCCGTCTGGGCGGGTTGGCAATGGCAGGAGGACTTCTAGCCGGTTTACTACTTGCAAGCAAGTTGCCAATGATGAGCTCGGTTTTTGATGGTTCAAATGTGGTCTTTGCATTGCTTTCAGGCGCATCCATAATCATTGTTTTGGGTATAGTCGATGACAAGTGGGGACTTGATGCGCCGACCAAGCTTGCCGGCCAGGTGCTTGCAGCGGGAGTAATGGCCTTTCAAGGAATCGCCATAATTTGGTTACCGATCGGCGGGACACTGGTTCTAGATCCATTAACCAGTGTTCTCTTCACCGTAATAATTGTGGTCGTCAGTATTAATGCAATTAACTTTGTCGATGGACTCGATGGACTGGCCGCTGGAATTGTTGCCGTAGCTGCTGGAGCATTCTTTGTTTACGCGTATTTGCTTTCGGTTGATCTAGGTCTCGAGCGCGCAACCCTTGCGACGTTGGTCAGTGTTGTCCTAGTCGGTATGGGGCTCGGATTTTTACCCAATAACTTGTTCCCTGCCCGCATATTTATGGGAGACACCGGCTCTATGCTTCTGGGGCTTTTACTCGCTGCCGCGACAATCACGCTCTCTGGACAAGTTGACCCCAGCGCTCTTTCAGGTGGCGCGTTTCTGCCCACACTTTTGCCCTTGATTTTGCCGTTTGCCGTCATGGCGCTGCCTTTGATTGACCTGGGGCTCGCGGTGATAAGGCGTACTCGCGCTGGTCGTAACCCCTTTGCCCCGGACAAACAACACTTGCATCACCGTCTCTTAGAGATGGGACACTCGCAGCGCCGAGCTGTCTTTTTGATGTATGCATGGACTGCGCTGATAGCGGGTGCAGCCCTGGCGATTGCGTTCTTCCCGCTGATTTATGCGGGGATAGGGACGGCAGTTGGCGTGGTGATCATGGTTTTCCTGGTCAGGCGCACACCCCCGAAATCCGTGGTGAATCATGGCGAATCACAAACAGGTCCGATCGGCAGGATCGGTTGAATCTATGGACAATCAATGCTGTAGCCTGACGCCAGAAGGCTATCCACTGGTGGGTTTCTGCCAGCGTTTTCCTAATATGTCATCGTCTGATTAACAATTGCGAGGTGTTATCGGTGCCACGAGCACGCAGTATCGATTCGCTGGTGTTACTTCGGGCCGGAATTGGGACTGCTGGTGTTGGTGTGATTGTTGTGATCATCGCAGCCGTAGTGTCAGGCGGATCGGCAGCCTTGGGTGCAGCTCTGGGAACGTCTTTAGTGATCGTATTTTTTTCTGTCGGCCAGTTTGCCCTTGGCACGGTTCTTCGTACTAACCCGCAGATGGCCCTCACCATGGCCATGACTATTTACCTAGTAAAAATTGGTGTTCTTCTGGTTATTCTGGTTTTGTTCGCAGACACCACGGCCTTTAATACCAAGAGTTTTGCTCTTGCTATTTTAATTTGCACCCTAGTTTGGACTGTTATCGAAGTATGGATTTTTGGAACCACCAAAGTGCTCTACGTGGAACCGAATTCAACGGAAAATTCTTCGTCGGAAAAAAGTGACAAATGACACTCAATATTGATCAGCCCGAAGGCTCGCTCGGTGATCCAAAGTGGTACCGTTCGCGCGCACGTTCGATTTCAGGAAATGCGCCAGCGCGTCAATTTGCTGCAATGGACAACGCCGCGTGGATAATTTCAAGTCGTTTAATAGCGGGCTTGATTTTGTACACCGGGTTGGGGTTTTTACTTTCCCTCTGGTTGGGGAACAGATCCCTGTTCATGGCACTTGGCGCACTGACAGGTCTTGGACTCTCGTACTACCTTATTTTCACCGGCCTAGCCCGCGAAAATAAGCAACAACAAAAAGCTGCACACCGGAATACAGGACCGAAATTAGAAGGGGATCACTAATGGCATTTAGCGTACTCGCCTCCGGTGGACCCAACTGCAAGATTTTTTCCGGGTGCGGGTTCCCTGCCCCTGGAGCAGAGATCTTTCAATTTGATGCCATTCTGAGTTTCAGCATTGGGGGATTGACTTTTAACGTCTCCAAAGTCACGTTTCTACTGCTTCTAGCCGTGGTGGTCATCATTGGATTCTTTGGTTACGCATTTCGGAAGCCAAAACTTGTGCCCCGGGGCGCCCAAAACGTTGGTGAACTGGGTTACTTGTTTATCCGCGATGGAATTGTCAAAGAAACCATTGGAAAAGGTGGCGAAAAGTTCGTCCCATTCCTTTTTTCCTTCTTTTTCCTGGTGTGGATTCTTAACTTCTGGGGAATTGTGCCGGGGGCACAGTTGCCCGTGACATCCATTTTTGCGATTCCGGTCACTTTCGCCATCATCGTCTATGTGACATGGGTGCCTTTGGGTATTTATAAGCAAGGATTTGTTGGATTCTTCAAGAACATTATGTTCCCGCCCGGTGTCCCCAAGGGAATGTACATACTTCTCACTCCGATTGAATTAATCTCGAATTTCTTGGTCCGCCCATTTACTCACGCAGTGCGACTCTTTGCCAACATGTTCGCGGGTCACCTTCTCTTAGCCACATTTAGTATTGCGGCCTTCTACCTTTTGACTTTCAGTGTGATCGGCATCATTGGCTCAGCGGCCAGTTTCACTTTGGCAGTTATGCTCACGGCCTTCGAAGCGTTTATCCAGGCACTTCAGGCCTACATCTTCACCTTGCTGGCTGCCGTTTATATTGGGAGTGCCCTACACGCAGAACACTAAAAATTACGTGATCCAGCTCGACCGCAATATCCAATTAGACTTACAACTTAATAAAAAATTGAAAAGCTCACATCAACGTAGTTGATATAAACCACCAAACCGGCAACAGTCGGTGCGCAATGAAAAGGAAACGATATGTCGCTTCTCGCGGAAATCAGCGGTTCGATTGGCTCAATCGGCTACGGCCTTGCGGCCATTGGTCCAGGTATCGGTATCGGTATCATCTTCGGACAGGGTGTGCAAGCAATTGCTCGCCAGCCTGAGGCGTACGGCATTATTCGCCAAAACATGCTCCTTGGTTTCGCACTCGCTGAGGCCCTTGCCCTGATTGGCTTCGTTGTTCCTTTCGTTTACGGTACCTGATTCGTTATTAAGCACGAATTAGTCAACCTAAACCGGGAAAGAGGCTTATATGTTTAAATTCGCCACAATCCTCGCTGCAGAGAGCGAGGAAATGCCATCTGTGCTCGCAGTACCACTCGATGAGTTGATCATTGGTCTCATTGCGTTCCTGTTGGTGTTTGGCACGTTAGCCAAGTTCGTTCTACCCAAAATTAAGGCAACCCTCGATGAGCGCGCTGACCTGATCGAAGGTGGATTAGAGCGTGCAGGTAAGGCGGAAGAGGAAGCTGCTGTAGTTTTGGCTGAGTACCAGAAGCAACTTGCTGGTGCACGTGAAGAGGCTTCGGCAATTCGAACCGCTGCGCAGGCAGATCGAACTGCGATTGTCGACGAAGCTCGAAATGAAGCACGAATCGCCGCTGCAAGCGTTACTGCGACAGCTGAAGCGGCCATGGCTGCCGAGCGTGCTCAGGCTGTTTCAGCCCTCACCCGACAGGTTGGCGAGCTTGCCTTGTCACTTGCGGACAAAGTTGTTGGCGAGGCACTGTCCGATGATGCGCGGGTCGCTTCCACGGTTGATGCATTCATTGCCGATCTTGAGCGGGCGGCTGCGAAATAATGCTTGGATCAAGTCGAGATGCACTCGCATTGTGCAGTGGAGCACTGGACCAGCTTCCAGGTGCGGTTGATCGTTCACAATTGGGAACTGAGTTGTTCGCAATTGCATCCCTTCTCGACTCTGAAAAAGTGCTTCGTTCGGCGTTGGCTGACTCCGGTCAAGGAATTGAAGTTCGCACAAACCTTGCATCCGAAGTCTTCAGGTCTCGGGTTTCAATTGAGTGCGCTGACTTGCTACTGATTGCTGTTTCGCAGCGCTGGTCAGAGGATATGGATCTGGTTTTGGCTTTGGAAGAACTTGCCGCGGAGGCAGTTTTATTCGTAGCGCAAACTGATAACACACTCGATGCAACAGAGGAAGAGATTTTCCTGTTCGGGCGCACGGTTGACGAATCAGCCGATCTGCAAATGGCACTGACAAATCCGGCGACCGCGGGGAGGGTAAAGTCAACTATCGTTGCTGATTTGCTGAAGACGAATGCGACCTCAGCAACAAAGGAGCTACTCGAATACGCCGTCTCCCACCTGCACGGTCGCCGTTTGGATTCGGTCATTGCCCGATTGGGAGATTTAGCCGCGGCGCAGCGTCAACGTATGGTGGCGCAGGTCCGAGCCGCTGCGCCCCTAAGCGAGAACCAGACGCAGCGCTTAATTGCTGTCCTGTCGAAACTCAAGGGAAGAGATGTACGGCTTAACGTCGCGTTGGACCCGGAAGTCTTGGGTGGAATCCACGTTGTAATCGGAGACGAAGTAATTGACGGAACTATTGCATCCCGACTCGAGGCGGCCCATAGGGCAGTCCTCGGCTGAAATGTGAACTTGGTCGATCTGAACACCACAATTTAAAACATCCAGCACTACAAGATCCACAATTAAACCGCCGCACCGCGGCCCGATACAGAGAGCAGGACCCCATGACGGAGCTGACGATCCGACCGGAAGAAATCCGGGAAGCGATCGAGCGGAACGTCGCGGCGTACTCGCCGGCAACCGCCCGAGAAGAAGTTGGCCGTGTCCTTGAGACCGGCGACGGAATTGCCCGAGTCGAAGGACTTCACTCGGCCATGACTAACGAACTACTTGAATTTGAAGGAGGTCTGTTAGGAATCGCGCTTAACCTCGATATCCGTGAAATTGGTTGCGTGCTTCTGGGAGATTCATCCAAGATCGAGGAAGGGCAGGCAGTCCGCCGGACGGGGGAGGTCCTTTCCGTTCCAGTAGGAGATGCATTCCTGGGGCGCGTTGTGGATCCACTTGGCAATCCAATCGATGGACTTGGTGCCATTCAAGCCGATGCACGTCGTCCACTCGAGGTTCAGGCACCTTCCGTTGTTGAGCGTCAACCGGTGACCGAACCCATGTTGACGGGGATCAAGGCGATTGACGCCATGACCGCGATTGGTCGAGGTCAGCGACAGCTCATCATCGGTGACCGCCAAACAGGTAAAACTGCGGTGTGTATCGACACAATCATTAACCAAAAGGAAAACTGGGCTTCCGGTGATCCTGATAAGCAGGTCCGTTGCATTTACGTGGCAATCGGACAAAAGGGTTCAACAGTCGCTTCGGTCAAGGGTGCACTTGAAGAGTATGGCGCAATGGAGTACACCACGATTGTGGCTGCACCCGCCTCTGATCCAGCCGGTTTCAAGTACCTCGCTCCCTACACGGGATCAGCAATTGGACAGCACTGGATGTACCAGGGCAAGCACGTTCTGATTGTTTTTGATGACCTGTCAAAGCAAGCCGACGCCTACCGCGCCGTCTCGCTCCTTCTTCGCCGCCCACCAGGCCGCGAGGCTTACCCAGGTGACGTTTTCTATTTGCACTCCCGTTTGCTTGAGCGCTGTGCAAAGCTCTCAGCTGAAATGGGTGGCGGCTCAATGACCGGTCTTCCCATTATTGAGACAAAGGCGAATGACGTCTCGGCCTTCATCCCTACCAACGTAATTTCAATCACCGATGGCCAGTGCTTCCTTGAATCGGATCTTTTCAACTCCGGTGTGCGCCCTGCTATCAACGTGGGTATTTCAGTCTCACGTGTCGGTGGAGCCGCACAGCCGAAGGCGATGAAAAAGGTCGCCGGTCGCTTGCGTCTGTCGCTGGCTCAGTTCCGTGAGTTGGAGGCCTTCTCGGCCTTCGGTTCCGATCTTGACGCTGCTTCCAAAGCCCAATTGGCGCGTGGATCCCGCCTTGTTGAATTGCTGAAGCAGCCCCAGTATGAGCCACAGGCAATGGAACGTGAAGTAGTCTCAGTGTGGACAGGTACCACAGGTCAACTCGACGAGGTACCACTCGAGGACATTCGTCGTTTTGATTCGGAATTCTTGGCTTACATGGATCGTTCGGCACCAGAGGTGTTTGACGCAATTCGCACAACCGCCGACCTCTCTGACGATACCGTGACTGTCCTCGAAAAGTCCGTCACTGAATTCAAGAAGCAGTTCACGACGCGTAGTGGAGAATTGTTGATCAAGGACGAGCCCGTGGCTGCTCTCAGTGACGAAGAAATTGATCCAACACAAATCAAGCGAGCTGTTCGAGGCTGATATGGGTGCACAACTGCGGGTCTACCGGCGTCGAATTCGATCGGTGCAGGCGACCAAGAAAATTACGAAGGCAATGGAACTCATTGCCTCGGCGCGGATTGTACGAGCTCAAAACCACCTGAACGCGTCTTTGCCATATTTGACGCAATTAGTTGACGCGGTTTCCGCTGCAGCGAGTCACGCATCGGATGTCTCCAAGCATCCTTTAACGGCAAGGTCGGTTGATCCTGTACGTGCGGCGATATTGGTGATCACTGCCGACCGTGGGCTTGCTGGCGCTTATTCGTCCAACTCCATTAAGGAAGCTGAAGCACTTACCCGCAATTTGAGCGAAAAAGGAATGAAGGTAGTTCCCTACGTTGTCGGGAGAAAAGGCGTGGCTTTCTACCGATTCCGCAATCGCCCCATGGGCGGTGGATACGTAGGGTTTAGCGACCAACCAACCTATGCCCACGCTAAGGAAATTGGCGAGGAATTGCTCAAGGCTTTCATGACACCTTCAGCCGAGGGCGGAGTGGACGAGATTCATGTCGTGTACACAAATTTCACAAATATGGCTGTGCAACAAACTCGGGTCCGCAGGATTCTTCCCCTCGAAGTTGTTGACGAAGTAGTTGAGAAAAATGTTGAGGGTGGAAGTGCTCAACCATTCCCACTATACGAATTTGAGCCAAGTGCAGAAGATGTACTCGACGCACTTCTTCCTCGATACATTGATCAAATGGTGTATTTGTCACTGCTCAACTCGGCCGCATCCGAGCACGCAGCACGTCGCCGGGCCATGAAGTCGGCAACAGATAATGCTGAAGATTTGGTCCTGGCCCTAACACGTGCTGCAAATGCTGCTCGTCAAGCTGAAATTACCCAAGAAATTAGCGAAATCGTCGGTGGAGCCGACGCCCTGACCGCCTAGTCCACAAATAGTCCCAGAACACAAGAAGAGGAATAGACATGACCGCAGCAGTAGAAATCGCCACAGGTGTAGGGCGTGTAGCACGTGTAACCGGCCCGGTTGTGGACGTTGAGTTTCCCGTAGAGGCGATGCCGGCGCTGTTCAACGCGCTTAATGTCGACATCACCCTAGATCAAGGCGATGAAGGTGCCGCGACGCACACTCTCACGCTGGAAGTTGCCCAGCACATCGGTGACAACATGGTGCGCACAATTTCCATGCAGCCAACCGATGGCCTCGTTCGTGGTGCACCCGTGCGCGACACCGGCGATGCGATTTTGGTCCCCGTCGGTGATGTAACCAAAGGTCACGTCTGGAACACCCTTGGCGTTCCACTTGATGTGAAGGCCTCAGATCTTGATATTAAAGAGCGCTGGAGTATTCACCGCCAGCCACCAGCATTTGATCAGCTTGAGTCAAAGACTGAAGTTTTCAATACTGGCATCAAGGTCATCGACTTGCTTACCCCTTATGTCAAGGGTGGAAAGATCGGGCTCTTCGGTGGTGCAGGTGTAGGAAAAACAGTTCTTATTCAGGAAATGATTTACCGTGTTGCTGAGAACTTCGGTGGTGTTTCGGTGTTCGCTGGCGTGGGGGAGCGCACCCGTGAAGGTAATGACCTCTTCCTCGAAATGACCGAGTCCGGAGTTATCTCAAAGACTGCCCTTGTTTTCGGCCAGATGGATGAGCCACCCGGCACCCGTTTGCGAGTCGCACTGACCGCGCTCACCATGGCCGAGTACTTCCGTGACGTACAAAAGCAGGACGTGTTGCTCTTCATTGACAATATTTTCCGCTTCACTCAGGCTGGCTCAGAGGTCTCGA
>JAFMCP010000061.1 GCA_017857705.1 Candidatus Nanopelagicales bacterium | reverse complement strand
CTCCCGAATTACGGGGGAGCCGCTCCACGACTTGAACTTGATGCAGCAATTCGCCAAGTGGCGATTGATTCCGGTGTTGAGGTCATGGAAGGCATGCGCGCCGTTGATGCGGTCATGGATGGGGACAAAGTTGCCGGTGTCGTTTTTTCAACCGGTGGCAAGGGTTCACAAGCTAAAAATGTGACGATTCATTGTTTGCGTCTAATCGTTGCCGACGGTGCGAAATCACAACTGGGTCGCACCCTTGGTCGCGAGTGGCACCGTTCAACCGCATTTGGTGTGGCAGCTCGGGGTTACATAAAGTCGCACCGCTCTGATGACGAATGGATTTCAAGTCACCTGGAATTACGCGGTGAAAAAAATGAATTGCTTTCCGGTTACGGCTGGGTCTTCCCACTGGGTGATGGTGAAGTAAACGTCGGCGTTGGGACTCTGGCAACGGTGAAGCGTCCGGCCGATGTAAATCTGCGCAGTCTTCTGACTTTTTATGCCGATCAACAACGGGACACCTGGCAGTTTGAAGGCGAGGTTCGCGCACCGTGGTCGGCGCTGTTGCCAATGGGTGGCGCCGTGAGCAATGTTGCGGGCGCGAACTGGGTTCTCATCGGTGATTCGGCCGGGTGCGTGAACCCTTTAAACGGCGAAGGAATTGACTATGGCCTGGAAACCGGTCACCTTGCTGCACAGTTATTTGCTGACACCCCAGCGAATTCTCGAATGGACTTCACAACCGTGTGGCCGAAAATTCTGGTGGACCATTACGGAACCGCGTTTTCAATAGCTCGCCGGCTTGCGGGTCTGATCACCGTTCCGAAACTCCTACCAACCTTTGGTCCGATCGGAATGCGTTCACAGTTCCTGATGACTATCGCGTTGCGAGTAATGGGTAATTTGATCACTCCGGAAGACAAAGATGTCACCGCACGGCTGTGGCATTACGCGGGTAAGTCAAGTATCAAACTTGATCACCGTCCGCCGTTTAGTTAGTAATCGTGCTAAAAAGTAAGGGGTCGGGTTTGTTAACCCGACCCCTTACTTGATCAAAAGTTACTTGATCAAAATCGATCAAAAAGATTCCAACATGATGCAGTCATTTTTGTTGTTAGGCGGCTGCCCGGTTCTTTGCTGCTTCTTTTCCGGAAGCGATCGAGGCCTCTTTGTTGGGGATAAAGCTTTCGAGTGCTGGGACAACGCCGGCAAGACCGAACTCAATGGCGATTACTTCAACGTCGGTTGCCCCCATAGCTCCCGCAAATTGGCGCAGGAAACCGGATGCGTAATCCCAACCGGCCTTCGGGCTTCCGTCAGCGTAGCTACCACCTTGGGCAACAACGTAAGTTACTTTCTTACCTGCGAGGGTTGCCGTTGATTCGTCGAAGACGCCAGGAATGACAATGCTGTCAATAAATGCCTTGAGAACTGAAGGGATGCCGTAGTTCCACAGTGGCGTTGAAATCAGGATTTCATCCGCTCCGGAGATCTCTTCAATAAGGTTCATGCGGGCGCCCCACTTGGCGGCCATTGGCTCACTGCGATCGGCTTCAGCCATAAAACCGGCTGAGATTGATTCAACATCAAGGTGGGGAACTGGGGTTTTGTCCAGATCCCGGGTGATTACGGTTCCATCAGCATTGGCCGCATTCCAGGAGGCTACATATTCAGCGGACACTGTGCGGGAGAGTGAATTTTCAGCCCACGGGCTGACTTCAAGGTGCAAAAGGGTTGACAAGGGAACTCCTCTAATAAGTTAGTTGAACGATCAACTAACAGTACTACAGGCTGAAATGCTCCACAACCGCGGGCCCGTCAAAGTGGGGCCCAATAATTGTCCGCCATTGGATGTAATGATCGGATTCACGGAAGCCGACCATGTGGTCTTCAATCGTTTCCCAATCAATTGTGAACATGTAGACATTTGGCCGCTCAACACACCAGCCAATATGTGCAAACTCGACGATCCCGGTGACGTTCGGGAAAATCTCATCAACAGCACGATTGAGGTCTGCAATGAATTGTTCATGGGCGTCTTCCTTGATGATTACCTGTGCAACCTCACGAATCATGGCGAACTCCAATCAATAGGTAGGTCAATGGACATGGCAGCATTTAAAAACTCCAGTCTTGGGTGAACATGTCTTCCTGAATTGTCATACGCAGAGGATTCATGCGCAAAATTCCAGGAGCACCCTCGAGAACATTTTGCAGACCATGCATTAGGTCGGCAAACCCTTCCGTTCGTCTGTGTTCAATTTCTGCTTCTTCACTGGTGAAGACTTCAAATAACCAAACTAGGTCTTCAGTGTCTGGATCTGTAAGTACCGTGAAAACTTCGGTACCTGGTTCTTCCCCGATTCGATCAGCGTACGTGTTGAGTAAGTCAAGAAGTTGAGTCCTTTTACCTTCGCCAACATTGAGCCGAACAAGCAGTGCTTGCCGACCTGGCAATAATCCGTCATGCAACATGTGAGCCTGTGACCTTGTCTCTACTTCACGCTGTTCTGGAGACCACTGTTCTGGAGGTACCAGTCGTAAGTTGCGGCAAGACCGTCACTCAACTTGATTGATGGATACCAACCAAGGGCATTGATTCGACTGGTATCTAACAATTTTCGGGGCATACCGTCGGGCTTACTGGAATCCCATGCGAGCTCACCTTCGAAACCAACAACTCCGGCAACAGTCTCAGCGAGCTCACGGATGGGCAGGTCATCACCCCAACCAATATTGATGGTTTCATGTGAATCGTAATTTTGTAGAAGCATCAAGCATGCATCGGCAAGATCATCCACGTGCAAAAATTCACGTCTTGGTGCGCCGGTTCCCCAGAGTGTTACCGAACTGGCGTCACTTTCCTTTGCTTCGTGAAATCGGCGAATGAATGCGGGAAGGACGTGGGATGTTTCGAGATTGAAGTTGTCACCCGGCCCGTAAAGATTTGTTGGCATCGCTGAAATCCAATTCCTCCCGTACTGGGTTCGGAAGGCTTCGACATAAAAAATCCCGGCGATCTTTGCCATGGCGTACGCCTGATTGGTTGGTTCAAGCGGCCCGGTCATCAAACTTGATTCACGAATTGGCTGTGTTGCGTGGCGTGGATAGATACAACTTGAACCAAGGAATAGAAGTCGCTCGACATCTGCTGAATGAGCAGCATCCATCACATTTGTTTGAATCAACATATTGTCTTTGAGGAACTCAACGGGGTAGGTCGAGTTCGCCATGATGCCACCCACTCGAGCAGCCGCATCGATCACGATGTCGGGCTTCGCTTGGTTAATCGCATCGATGGTTGCATCTCGGTCACGCAAATCAAGTTCACTCGAGGTCCAACCGACTACTTCGCCAACGCCAGCGCCTTCAAGGGCTCGGACCAACGCTGATCCCACGAGCCCACGATGTCCGGCAACATAAACCTTCATATCGCCCCACAAAATTTCACTCACCCGGAGAGTCTGGCATAGGCGGCCATTTATGCAGCCACGCGTGTGACTACAACACTTGTGCGGTTACATCACGTGTGTGGTTACAACACATGTGCAAACAGAAGGATGACCTTCACCCGATGGGAGTTATCCCGCAGAAATCCCATGAATAAAATCCCATGAATAGTCTGAGCTACAGCGGGCATCATCACCTTTCGATTGCATACTCCAGTAGCACTGCTCGAATCCATGTCTTCACCGATCCAACAGATGCTGTCATCGCGTGTCGAGTTCATTCTCGGCAGCTTGTAGTGGTTGCTTATAGGGTTCATTGGGCCATGGGTTATTGGGCCCATTGGTTAGCTGTGCGGATTTTTGGATGCTTTTCCCGGCTGGTGTCACACTTTCCCCATTGAAATTGGATCCAATTAGCACAGCTAACCGATAGTCGTGACCTGTTCCCCCTACCCACCAACGAATACCCACCAACGAATACCCACCAACCACATCCCAGGAGCTAAAGCCGTTGGCACTTGGTGGCTGCTTGAGTTATACATGCCGAACAGGACCGCCTCGCGGTACCAATTCCCTGTGCTGTCTCGCTGTGCCGATCCCCTGATTTATCGAACTAACTGCCAGTGCTGGGATTACGGAGTGCGGAGCCACATATGGGAAAACTCGGAACGGTTACGCGTCCTGGCGTACAGACTGAGAAACGAGTCAACCGATAACAAATCTCGATAAGAGAATGAATCCGCACACCAACCGAATGATCGGAGTGCAGTAATGGTTGATGCGATTGACATGGACGTTTCACGATCATCGGAAAAATGCCATGGTTGGACCACGATCAGGTTATGTGCGGGTACAGCCAACTGATCCTGACTCAGTAACGTAATAGGCGTGTTGTAGTTGGAAGAGATCGCAGCAGCGACAAGACTTTGCCAAGGAATAGTTGAGTAAGGCAACAGATTTCGCTTTCGGAGTTCTACGAGTCTTATCACGTTAGTTCGTCCAGGAAATCGCTTCCTGCGTAACAAAATACTGACAAATTCCGATTCATGCTGTGCGCTCGCCGTACTTCCAAATGGTTGTCTACACGAAGTGGTTTCAATCCCGCGATCTTCGTAATCGATTTCGAGGTCAAATAAAGCATTCAGGTGTGGGGCTTGAGCCGCATCGAGCAACACATTCAATTCTGAGAGATTCAGCAGACCTGCGAGGTCGGCAACAATTCGAGCAGGATGTGTCAAGCGTAAGCCGTTTGTCACAACAATCTCCGCAGGTAATAAGTCACCGAGATGGGATCTGATTCCGGTTTGGTGCGAGCGTGCACGGGAGCGCGGAACAGTGACATGAAGACGTGGATCAACGGCGATTCGGTAAGGCAGAGGTAAATCAAAGATTCTGGCCGCACTCACATGCGAAATAATCGCCGGAGCTCTGATCCGACCAATACGCCGACGCAGTTCTTGATCACTCTGCCTCGGCACACCAGGAAAATCTGAGTTATTTTCAGGGATGAAAAGGGAATCTATAGCAAAAAGCTGATCATCTTCCCAAGCATGCAAGGTCACGGCGGAGGAGCCAAAAACCGCTGGCTGTCGATACAGAGTGCTCACTACAGGATCAAACATGATGACCTTTCACACCTGCATTTTGTGGCTGCGTGGGCGCAAGATCGAAAAAAACACGCAGGGTGTGAAAACAGTGACGGCAAAAAATCAACTGGGGATACGCTTAGGCCGTGGTAACAATCGGATCTCTCACAATTGGCGGAAAGTCAAAGACCCCGCTTCCCCCCAGCAAGTACCGAATGGGTGGGAAACATTTCAAAAACGACAAAGCTTTCATTAAGACAGCGGTGCGTGACGTCAAACGTCTAGAGAAGTACTGCGATCTCAACCCCGACTCCTCACTGCTGGACTGGGGCTGCGGTGCAGGACGCCTTGCGATTGGTGTGAAGGAATTCCTCCCGTCTATCCGGGACTATCACGGGGTGGACGTTCAGCGGGAACTCATTGACTGGGCAGACTCGAATTTGGCTGGTGAAGGCTACAGATTCACCTACGTAGATGTCAGTAACGAGCGTTACAACCCTGATGGTTCACCCGAACGAACCCTGAGCGCTGAACCACACAGCGTGGATGTTTTTTACGCCTACTCCGTGTTCAGCCACATGAACGCTGTGGATACCGCCGGGTATTTGGAGCTTCTTGGGCAAGTACTCACACCAACGGGTAAGGCATTTGTAACCTGCTTCGTTGAGGAAGATGTACCCGAATGGGATGAAAATCCCGCAGGATACGGCCCACTTGAGTGGAAAGGCCGGTTGCACTGCACCCGATTCTCCCGCCAATACTTCGAATCCCTCGTGAACGCTGGGGGGTTAGCCGTTGACCGATTTGAATACGGCCGAGAAACAGATGGCCAAAGTTTGTACATCCTGCGACGCCGTTAATTGCTTGTTAATTGCTTGATAATTGCTTGAAAACGGCTTGATTAGCCACGAATAATTCGATTGGCCACGTTCTCACTGGTACCGTGTGGGGGTGAGCATCGAAAGGCCGGATCCTGCCATTGATTCGATTAGTGACACTGGTACCTGGCGCCGAATAGCTCGAGAGGCACACACGACTCAGGGCTGGGCGACCACCGACCGGCATCGGGACCGACCACATGAACCGCGAGACCCATTACGGGTGTACGCAACTCGCGCGGTAACTTTTGACTCGATCGCAATTCTTGCAGCTGCCACGATCGGCTTCGTTTTGAGATGGACGATTCCCTACAACCTCGATATCTCCGACCTCACCTACGTTTATTTCGCCCTCGTCGTCGTCATCTCATGGATCCTCGCCCTAGTGGTGCGCGGGGCCTACGACACCCGGGTGCTTGGCGCCGGATCAGAAGAATTCAAACGTGTCGTCACCGCATCCGCCGGGCTATTTGCACTGGTAGCTATTGCTGCATTTGCGTTAAAGCTGGATCTTTCCCGTGGTTTCGTCCTGATCACTTTCGTAGTTGGAATGATATTTCTGCTCTGTGAACGTTGGGGACTACGCACGTGGTTACGACATGAACGCAGATACGGAAACTATTTGCACAGAACTATGGTCATTGGTGAAGGTGACCGCCAACAGGAAATCGTTGACATGTTGGACCGTGATCCAGTTGCTGGATTCGTCGTTGTCGATGTTTCACAGGAACCTGCAGAAAATTGCACGGAAGAGCAACTCGTTCGTTGGTTAGACGAAGTAATGGCACGAATTGCCATCAATGACGTCGATACCGTTGCCATAGCTGGAACACCACTGCTTGGCCAAGACCTCATTCGCCGACTGTCCTGGCGACTTGAAGGACCACGCATTGACCTGTTGGTGGCACCGACACTGGGCGATTTTGTTGGACCTCGCGTCACCATGCGCATGCAAGCGGATCTCCCACTCATTCACCTTGATGAGCCGCAACTCACCGGCTCAAAACGAGCAATTAAGCGAGCACTAGATCTTGTAACCGGTGTGTTGCTACTCATTCTCTTCCTGCCGTTCATGGCATTTGCCGCAGTGGGAACCTTTTTCTCCAGCCGAGGACCAATCTTTTACCGGCACCAGCGCATTGGGAGAGGTGGTCAGGTCATTGACGTTGTGAAATTCCGGACCATGTATGTCGGATCGGATGAACAACGGGAGCAAGTGATCGGAATGCCCGACGAAAATATCGGCAATCGGTATCAGAACGACCCCCGAATCACCCCCTTTGGTGGAGTTTTACGACGATGGTCAATTGATGAAATGCCCCAAATCATTCACGTTCTCAGAGGAACCATGTCCCTTGTCGGACCACGACCCGTACTACTCGACGAGATCCCACTTTTTGGTGATGCAGATCACCGCAGGCACCTCACCAAACCTGGATTAACAGGTTTGTGGCAAGTCTCCGGGCGCAAAGCTGTTGACTGGGATGAACGGATGCGGATGGATCTGGACTACGTGGAGCATTGGTCCCCGGCCTTGGACCTGGTGATCGTGGCAAAAACTGTGAAAGTTGTCATTACCGGTAGTGGAGCGTATTAACCCAAATTTCACCCAAAATTGGCGTGGTTAGTTAGTTTTATGGCTTTTATGGGTTAGGTTCGGAAGGATCATTTTTACTTCCCAACATGTAGAGGATTCTGAATATGCGCCGTGCGCTCATCTCCACAGCACTTTCCATCGGCTTGGCAGCCTCCGTGGTGCTCGCAAGTCCAGCTTCGGCGGACGGACCGATCAACAAGGTGCAGTTCGGGATGCACGTGCCAAATATCTCAATCGGGGTTGACCCCGGTGTGAGTTACGGGGCAATCAGACTCTGGGATTCAGGTGTTGCCTGGGGCCAGGTTCAGCAAGGGAAGAACAAGTATTGGTGGAATGGCCTCGACGCCTCGATCGCTAACGCAAATGAGCAGGGCGCTGAAGTGCTTTACGTCTTGGGCAGTACCCCGAAATGGGCGGCGACCGACCTAAAAGCCGGTACCTACCCCAATAAAGGTGCGGCATCGGTACCCAAAATGGCCGACTGGAAAAAATGGGTCACGGCAGTTGTGAAGCGCCACGGCAACAGCATTAACGCTTACCAGATCTGGAATGAAGCCAACCTTGTCAACTTCTGGGCGGGAACACCCAAGCAAATGGCTGACCTCACCAAAGCTGCATCGAAAATCATTCGTAAATACGATCCAGGTGCAAAGGTGGTCAGTGCAAGCAGCACCGTTCGTTTGGAAAGCGCCTACAAGCGATTCTTCCCCGCCTACCTCAAGGCGCTCAAAAAGGCTAAATGGCCTGTTGACGTGATCTCGGTTCACACTTACCCCGATGGTCAAGGAAACCCTGGTGACCGGGCGGCATACCTGGATCAAGTGAACAGCCAACTCAAAAAGTCCAAAGTTCCGGCTTCAAAGCAACTGTGGGACACCGAGGTCAACTACGGTATTGCTGGCCCAGGGAAAATTAAGGGTCAAAAAATTGGTGGGGACACCGCAGCAGCCTGGACCGCACAGACCTATATCGAAAACATGATCCAAGGTGTGGATCGCGCATATTGGTACTTCTGGGATAAGCCCAACTCACTCCTGGGGATCACCCTGCAGGACGGAACCACAGGTGCGATCGGCTACCAGACCGCTTACATGTGGATGAATAACTCCTATTACTCCTGCACCGAGGGCAACGTAAATGTGTGTCAGATGGGTGATTTGGTTCAGCCAGATGTAGTCGTGTGGTCAAACTCAGGCAACGGCGCTTACACTGTACCCGCGAATGCAACGGTGCAATGCGATGCCATGAACCGTTGTTCGACAGTAACCCCCGGTGACTCAATAGCGATTGGAAACATGCCCCTATGGTTTGGAAGCGCACAGCAAAACGATCAGAATCAGGCAACTCTGGTTCCAAGCCCCGCTACTACGCCATAGCCAGTGTTGTCGCGGCAGGTGCACTGCTGTTGACCGCTTGCGGTGGGGGTTCTGATTCGACCGGTACTGAAACGCCAGCTCCCACCGAGTCGGCTGTGATCGATCCCAATGCGGTGCAACCGTCCATGGTCGGCTTGCATATCGAGGGAGCTGAGGGTGGCGCTTGGGCATCGGCTCCATTTGGTGCACTACGCCTGTGGGACAACGGAACCGCCTGGTCGCAAATTGAACTAGCTAAGGGTGAGTTCAAGTGGGACAACTTGGACGGGGTCGTCGAGACCGCCGAGTCAAGGGGCCTCACCGACATCCTTTACGTAATGGGTACCACCCCAGACTGGGCGGCTGCCAATCCAGAGGAACTTAGCGCCAGTGACTATCCACAGCCAGGGGCCGCAGAAGCGCCAGCCAATATCGCTGACTGGTCGGAATGGGTCACCGAAGTGGCTACTCGATACAAGGGGCGTATCAGTTCATATCAGATCTGGAATGAAGCGAACCTGGCAAACTTCTTCAACGGGACACCCGCTCAAATGGCCGAGCTGACCAAAGTTGCCTACGACATCATCAAAGCAATAGACCCAGAAGCACAGGTTGTTTCTGCCTCACCATCAACGCGTTTGGCGAAGTCATTTGATCGATTTTTCCCCAAATACCTCGAAGAACTGGCTGCCCTTGATTGGCCGGTCGACGTAATTGCGATTCACACCTACCCTGATGCAACCGGCGACCCATCCATTCGCGCGGCACTAATTCTCAAGGCTATTGATTTACTGAAGGCTTCAGGTGCCCCCACACTTCCATTGTGGGATACCGAGTTGAACTACGGACTTGCCGGTCCGGGGGATATACCCAAGCAAGAGATCACAGGCGCGCGCGCTGCTGGCTTCGTAGTTCGTACCTACATTGATGACCTGCGTTTGGGTGTTGACCGCAGTTACTGGTACATCTGGACTTTGCAGCCATATGACC
>JAFMCP010000060.1 GCA_017857705.1 Candidatus Nanopelagicales bacterium | reverse complement strand
AAAAGTTATGCAGCCTTACTAGGTCTTGGCGCTGCAGTTGACTACTCACTTGCACTCGGCATGGATGCGATTCGAATGCGGATTGACTACCTGTCCTTTGAATTGCGTCTGCTGCTAGCTGAGGTTTCCGGTGTTCACGTACTTGATCGTGGCATTGAAAAAAGTGGAATTGTCACTTTTAACCATGAGCGGGTTGAGGCAGCCGAAATCGTTGCCGGGTTGAAAAACTCAGGAATCAACGTTTCCATGGGAACACCCGAATACTCGCAAGTAGACTACATTGCCCATCAGGTGAGTTCACTGGTTCGAGTATCTCCGCATGTTTTCAATACCCGTGAAGAACTTGAGCGATGCGTGGAAATAGTGCGCGGATTAACCAACTAGTGGTTTCTTGCTAGCGACAAAATTCAGTGTGCCACTGTTCGATACTGATGTCGGTCAAACTGGCGACTTGATCGATCACGACCCGAAAACGCTGCGCATCGGTGGTCGCCTCTTCAAATGTTGGTTTGAGCCAACGTTCAAGATTGCGTCCGGCATCCAATACCAGTGCGTGCACTAACTCCGCGATAATTTCCCGCTGTCGCGCATAGGCGCGATCAGCACCGGGTCGGTTCATAACCCACTTGACCGCGACTGATTTCATCACCGCGACTTCATCTCGCACCTCTTGGGGAACAATCAATGTTGCGTCATAGCGCGTCAGTCGTTGATCCCCGAACTGCTGCTGGGTAGCAATTTGAGCCGAAACACTGAAACGACCAATCAGGTGACTGGTGAACTTTTTGAGCATCACCATGCTGCGCATCGAGCCATCAAATGAACTGGGGAAATAGTCGAGGTTGCGAAGTCGTGACACTGCTTCCTGCAATTGTTGCAACGAGATTTCAGGTAAATACCTTTGCTGGGCAATTAAACACAGTTCATCGGTAACATTTTTGTCACCAAATTCAAGAATGGAAACGAGGCCTGAGTGAACCGCGTCCTCAAAGTCATGAACGGAATAAGCGACGTCATCTGACCAATCCATCACTTGCTCTTCAAGACACGTTTGGGTTCCCGGTGCACCTTTACGCAACCAAGCAAAAACCTGAGCGTCATCTTCGTAGTAACCAAACTTGGGGTTCCCCGGGGTGCGTGCCCACGGGTATTTGCAGGATGCATCCAATGATCCACGGGTGAGATTCAGACCCGCAGACTCATCATTTTCGGTAAAAACCTTTGCTTCAAGGCGACTGACAACCCGTAATGTTTGGGCGTTGCCTTCGAATCCACCGATTGAGTCGGCGAGTCGATTGAGTTCCTCTTCACCGTTGTGACCAAATGGTGGGTGACCAAGGTCGTGGGCGAGGCCGGCGACCTCCACCAGGTCAGCGTCACAACCCAAAGCATCACCCAATTCTCGGGCGATCTGGGCAACTTCCAGAGTGTGGGTCAGTCGGGTGCGCGGGAAATCAGCGACACCGGCTAATTGGACCTGAGTCTTGGCTGCAAGGCGACGTAAGGCTGAAGAGTGCAGAACGCGGGCGCGATCGCGAGCGAATGCACTGCGGATGTTTTCTTTGACCGGCTCAGATACAGGACGGGCAACGTCATGTTCGTTGTAACCCGCAGGAATCGCCATATGGGTGACTTTACTTGCCCGAAAGGATCTGTGGAACCTGCCATTGATTGTATAAGTAGTACCGCACCAAAGCGATTGCTTCGCGGGCAACGTATTCCGAAGTCAGTGAGGAAACACCTTCACCCGACGAGGGTGTCATGTGAGCATCGATCCCATATTTTCCGGCAGTCACTTGGGCCCGGGCTGAGTGGGCCGGGTCGGTCACAATCGTGGCTGAGCTCCAACCTAGGTCTTCGAGCAGTGTGGCAACAACGGCCAACGTTCCTAGGGTGTCAGTTCCCGTGGGCTGGTAAATCACGTCATTGGCGGGGATTCCCAACTTTTCTAATTCTTTTTGTGATCTCTCAAAAGCTCGCTGCGGTCCGGTCACCATGATCACCGGAGCAACCCCTAGCGCGTATAACTCAGATGCCCGCTCAAGTCGTTCATTTTTGGCGGCTTTCTGGTTATTCCACGCCCCAGTTGGATCCATGACCACGATTACTTGCGTTGGGGTTTCATCTTCAATCTGTGATGTCAGAACAATCTGAGAGGCCGCCCCAATGGGGATTAGGAGAAGTAAACTTAGTCCAACGGTAAGCACGAAGGTGAAAATGCGCGCTGGCGAAGTCACTGGTTCCAGAGGCACTGCCCCATGTTCACATGTTTAACTGTGAGTTCGGTGGTGCGACACATGTGAACAAGTGATCAAGCACAATGATGATGAAGACGGTTGTTTAGGACAGTGCTGCCCGTCCCGACTCGAGCCTGGCGACCGGGACCCTAAATGGTGAGCAGGAAACGTAATCCAGGCCAATTGCATTAAAGAAATGGATTGATGCAGGATCCCCGCCGTGTTCACCACACACTCCGCATGAAATACCTGGACGTGCTGCCCGACCCTTGGTCACCGCCTCGTTCACAAGTTCACCAACACCCTCCGTGTCGATAGATTCAAATGGTGAGATGGGAAAAATTCCCAGATCTAGGTAGCGGCTGAAAAATGCCGCCTCGACATCATCGCGACTAAAACCCCACACTGTTTGGGTTAGGTCATTCGTCCCAAATGAAAAGAACTCAGCCAATTCAGCGAGGTCTCCCGCTGTGATCGCGGCGCGTGGCAGCTCGATCATGGTCCCGACAGGGATTTCCAACTCCATTTTTTCTTGAACCAATACTGAATCGATGACTTTAACTACTTCATTTCGAATAATAGAAAATTCAGTGATCGAACCAACCAGCGGGATCATGACCTCCGGTCGAGGGTTACCACCCTTTCGCTTCTGGTCACACGCCGCAAGGGCAAGCGCTTCAACTTGCATCGCAAAAAGTCCGGGCAGCACCAATCCCAGTCGCACACCCCGTAGACCCAGCATTGGGTTTTGCTCACTGAGCCGATTCACAGCGGCCAGCAACTTAATGTCCGTCTCACTAACTTCACCACGCTCGGTGTCTACGGCCACCTTCACGGCGAGCTCAACTCGGTCAGGGAGAAATTCATGCAGAGGTGGGTCAATCAGACGGACGGTGACGGGCAGTCCGTCCATCGCCTCAAGAATTTGTGTGAAATCACTTCGCTGAAGTGGCATGAGCGCTTCCAATGCCACCTTATTTTGTTCAATAGACTCGGACAGAATTAAATCTTCAATTAACTGTCGGCGTTCCCCCAGAAACATGTGCTCGGTGCGAAGGAGTCCAATACCTTGGGCACCCATGCGGCGCGCACGCTCGGCGTCAGGTCCAGTATCTGCGTTTGCGCGAACGCCCATGCGCCGTTTGGCGTCAGCATGAACCATGAGGCGGTCAACGGATTCAATGAGTTCCGCTGTTACGGGGTCAGCTCCGACCAATGCTGCCTTTTTGCCCTGTTCGAAAAGTTTGACAATTGGGCTTGCCGTCACTGGGACACTGCCCAAGAAGACGTCGCCGGTGCTTCCGTCAATTGAAATGACGTCTCCGGCGGTGAGTATTTCACCCTGACTAGTTGTAAGTTCACCCTTTTTCGTATCAATCCGTAAAGATTCAGCGCCGCAAACAGCCGTTTTCCCCATTCCCCGCGCAACAACTGCTGCGTGGGAAGTCTTTCCACCGCGACTTGTCAAAATTCCCGTTGCCGCCACCATGCCTCCTAGGTCTTCAGGAGTTGTCTCACGCCTTACCAAGATCACGTCAATACCCTGGGCAGCTTTATCGATTGCGGCTTGTGAGGAGAAGACGATTTCACCCACCGCCGCACCTGGGGATGCATTCGTCCCTTGACCAATTAATGTCGAAGCGGCATTAACATCAAAGTGCGGGAATAACAGTTGGGCGAGTTGAGCTCCGGTGACCCGCAACAATGCTTCATCGAGAGTGATAACGCCTTCATCTACCAATGAGATTGCAATCCTGAAGGCGGCTGCGGCTGTCCGCTTACCAACTCGCGTTTGCAGCATCCACAGCTTTCCCCGCTCAACCGTGAATTCAATGTCACATAAATCGCGGTAATGGTCTTCAAGTTTCTTCATGTTTGACATGAGATCCGTGTACGAATTCGGATCTAATTCATTGAGATAGTCCAGTGGGTGCGCATTACGGACACCCGAAACAACGTCTTCGCCTTGAGCGTCTGGGAGGTAATCACCATAAACTCCTTGATCCCCATTAGCCGGGTCCCTGGTGAATGCAACCCCCGAGCCTGACCCAAGCCCTGATTCACCCGCACCGGCGTTACCGAACACCATCGCTTGCACGTTTACAGCGGTTCCAAGATTGTGTGGGATGTGTTCCCGGCGGCGGTAGATCCTGGCACGCTCGGTATTCCAAGAGTCGAAAACTGCCAGGATTGCGCCCGCGAGTTGATCATTAGGGTTTTGCGGGAATTGCGCGTTCGTTTCTTTACTTATGATCTGCTTGAATTCCCGCACAAGTTCCTGCATGGCTTCAACGCTGAGTTCAACATCTGAACCAACTCTCTCTCGGACCTTCGCTGCGTCAATACATTCCTCGAACGGCTCACCGGAAATATCAAGAACAGTCTTTCCATACATTTGAATCAATCTGCGATAGGAATCCCAGGCGAAATGCTCGTTACGCGAAGTCTTAGCCAGCCCTTGGACACTGGAATCATTCAAACCAATATTCAAAACTGTTTCCATCATTCCGGGCATTGAAAACTTTGCCCCCGATCGCACTGAAACAAGTAGAGGATCAAGTCCGTCACCTAGTTTTTTGCCCATCGACTTTTCCAAGTCAGCCAAAGCCGTATCGATTTGCTGTTTCAGTTCGACGGGCTGCGCTCCGCTTTCTAAATACACTTGACACGCACTTGTCGTGATTGTGAATCCTGGGGGGACCGGCAATCCGAGCGAAGCCATCTCCGCGAGATTCGCGCCCTTGCCACCGAGTAGGTCTGACATGCTGCGATTGCCTTCGGCAAATGCGTATACATATTTGTTCACCGGGGCCCACTCCTTTTCAGACACGTGATGGCTCACGCATTCCGATCAGTGTGTCATTCAAGGGATGCCGATGGGCAGTTTTAGTGCGCTCAAATTGTGAGGTTAGCCACCACTGACGGAGAGTTCGGCAAGGGAAACGTTTACACGGTCCTCTGCGGTTAATTCACAACTCTCCAACCAGCGATCGGGGAGAGCTGGCCTACGCCCACCGGAAGTTCGACCGCGTGGACCTGACCCAACCTCTGAGTTGAAGTCCTGATCAGGATTGATTTGGGCCAAGAGAGCATCGAGTTCCACGAGGGTCTGCACAGTTCCCAGTGGCTGTCGAACCGTGTGCGGAACGCTGAACCCCTTGAGATACCAAGCCATGTGCTTGCGCATATCTCGACAACCCTTGGCTTCACCGTAATCTTGAGAAAGTAATTCGGCATGCCTGCGCAAAATCTCGAGAACACGACCCAGACGCGGCTCAGTCGGCAACTCTTCACCCGCGAAAGCAGCGGTCAGTTGGGAGAATAACCAAGGGCGCCCCAGACAACCTCTGCCCACGACCACGCCGTCAGCACCGGTGTGCGCCATCATTTCCAATGCGTCAGCACCGGTCCAGATGTCACCGTTGCCGAGCACCGGAGTATCGAATTGACGCAGGTGATCCTTCAAATTTTTAATCGCGTCCCAGTCCGCTTTTCCGCCATACATTTGTGCGGCCGTTCTCCCGTGCAATGCGACCCATGCAACACCGGCTCGAGCAGCGCTCTCCCCCGCTTGCAGATAGGTCAAGTGTTGGTCGTCAATTCCTTTGCGCATTTTCACCGAGACCGGTACTTTTCCTCCCGCAGCGTCAACCGCTCTTTCAACAATCTCTTTGAATAGATCACGTTTCCACGGGAGTGCACTGCCGCCTCCCCTTCGAGTTACTTTTGGAACAGGACAACCAAAGTTCATGTCAATGTGATCGGCGCGATCTTCGTCAACAATTATGGAGACCGCCTTGGCCATCACGATTGGGTCAACTCCGTAGAGCTGTACTGAACGCGGTGATTCATCGGCTGCGAAGCTCACCAGGTCCATCGTTGCTTCATTGCGTTCAAGCAGCGCACGTGATGTCACCATCTCGGAGACGTAGAGTCCTGCGCCTTCTTCACGACAGAGTCGGCGAAATGCTCGGTTGGTGATTCCTGCCATTGGGGCTAGCACGACGGGTGGATCAACTACATAAGATCCAATTGCAAGCTTGGCGGACTTGGTAGGCCTAGTAGACACCGCGTAAGTTTCGCATGTCTGATTTTCATTAAATCATTGCATAGGGCAGACTGAGGCGACCCTAAGGAGAATAATGGCCAATCCCACCACCCCACCGATTCACAATGTGGTTTTGGAAGGGAAAAAACGATGGGTCGCCCTGATTTTCCTGTCACTGGGTGTGTCCATGATTATTCTCGACGCCACCGTGGTGAATGTTGCGATTCCCACCATGGTCACCGATCTGGACTTGACCACCAATGACGCCGAATGGGTCAATGCCGCTTATTCACTGACTTTTGCATCACTCTTGATCTTCTTCGGTCGCCTCGCCGACCGTTTTGGTCGAAAACTGCTGTTCGTAGTTGGTGTAGTCACTTTCGTTCTTGCCAGCGCACTCGTTGCTGCATCTGACTCTTCAATAACGCTGATCACCGCTCGCGCACTCCAAGGAATTGGTGGCGCAATGATTTTGCCCGCGTCCCTGTCGGTGATTAACGCTGTCTTCGTCGGCAAGTCGCGCGCCGTGGCTTTCGCGGTATGGGGAGGAACAATTGGTGGAATGGCTGCCCTTGGGCCACTTGTTGGCGGGTACCTCACGACTTATGCATCCTGGCATTGGGCTTTCTTAATCAATGTTCCGATTGGAATCATCGTAATTATCGGCGTGATAGCGGTAGTACCTGAGACACGCGATATGCATGCACGCAAGGGATTTGACATTCCAGGCACTCTATTAATCACTCTAGGCTTGCTTGGAATTGTCTTCGCCGTGATCGAAGGACAACGTTACGGTTGGGTCACTCCGATTGCTGACTTCGCGGTGGGCGGTTGGACTTGGCCACTTGACTCTATTTCGATTGTGCTTGTTTCAGGAATCCTAGGAATCATTGCCCTCATCCTCATGGTTTTTGTCGAAAAGCAGCGGATTGCAGCCCAGAAGGTTGTCATTCTCGATTTGCGCCTGTTTCGGATCAAAAGCTTTGGCGCCGGCAACGGAGTCGCACTTGTTGTCAGCCTTGGTGAATTCGGTTTGCTGTTTGCTATTCCATTATTTCTTCAAGCAACGCGAGGCTACGACGCACTTCAAACAGGTTTTATCCTGACCGCCCTTGCTCTCGGTTCATTTGCTGCGTCTGGCGCTGGCGCACCTCTATCCCAACGTCTTGGCCCAGTCCGAGTTCTGCAAATCGGCATGGTCTTAGAAGTCATTGGAATCGTGGGACTTGGAATTATTGTTTCTGAAACAGTCACCGGTTGGAATATGGCGCCGTGGTTGTTCCTTTATGGATTGGGTGTTGGTTTCGCCACCGCGCAACTCACCGGAGTAATTCTCTCTGAAGTCCCCGTCGCCGAATCTGGATCGGCGAGTGCGGTGCAATCAACTTCGCGGCAAGTCGGAGCGGCAATTGGTACAGCTCTTATTGGGACGACCCTGCTCATTGGTCTTGGGTCAACCGCAGGCCACCTCGAAGATAAAGGGATTCCAGCGGCACAGGCACAACAGATCAGTGACGCCGTTGCTAGCAGTGCCGGACAAGCGATTCCTTCACTCGCCGCGCAGCCCAATGGTGAAGAACTAGTTGCCGGAGCTTCAGAAGGATTCGTTACGGCGATTAAGTCCGTTTCCATTGTCGCTGGATTCTTCGTATTCCTTGGCCTGCTCCTGAGCTTCCTGCTGCCGAAAAATGCAGCCCGCATTGAATCTGAGGGTTACAAGCCACCTCGGGAGTGATCTCCGGTCACGGGGCCAATCGAAAAGTTAGATCGGGATGCGCTCACTCAACCAACCGGTGAGCGCATCAATGCCAATGCGTTCTTGGGCCATGGTGTCTCGATCGCGAATTGTCACTGCCTGGTCCTCGAGTGAATCAAAGTCGACCGTGATGCAGAAAGGCGTACCGATCTCGTCTTGTCTGCGGTAGCGACGACCAATCGCACCTGCGTCATCAAAATCAATATTCCAGCGTTTGCGCAACTCTGCTGCAATCGCATGTGCCTTTGGGCCAAGATCCGCGTTCCGCGAAAGTGGCAAAACCGCTGCTTTAACTGGAGCCAGACGTGGGTCAAAACGCAAAACCGTCCGGGTGTCAACGCCACCTTTTGAGTTCGGTGCTTCATCTTCGTCATAAGCGTCCAGCATGAATGCCAAGACTGCACGAGTCAGACCTGCGGCGGGTTCAATAACAAATGGTGTCCAGCGCTCACCGGATTCTTGATCAAAGTAACTCAAATCTGTTCCCGAGTGCTCACTGTGGGTTTTGAGGTCAAAGTCGGTGCGGTTTGCAACGCCCTCGAGTTCAGCCCACTCACTCCCGGCAAATTTGAACCGGTATTCAATGTCAACTGTGCGCTTTGAGTAGTGACTGAGTTTTTCTTTCGGATGTTCAAATCGTCGCATGTTCTCCGGGTCCATGCCCAGATCCACATACCAGTTCCAGCGCTGATCCAGCCAGTAGTCGTGCCATTCTTCATCGGTTCCGGGCTTGACAAAGAATTCCATTTCCATTTGTTCAAATTCACGGGTGCGGAAAATGAAGTTTCCTGGCGTAATCTCATTCCGGAAACTCTTACCTGTTTGGCCGATTCCAAATGGTGGCTTTTTTCGGGCCGCGGTCATCACGTTTAGGAAGTTAACGAAAATTCCTTGGGCAGTTTCTGGCCTGAGGTAATGGACTGCACCGGCATCTTCAACAGCCCCGATTGAGGTCCGCAACATTCCGTTGAAGTCGCGGGGTTCGGTGAACTGGCCTTTTGTTCCGCAGTTCACGCAATTGATGTCAGCAAGACCGTTAGCGGGCTCTTTGCCATGCTTTTCTTGATATGCATCGAGTAATTGATCGGCCCGGTAGCGCTTGTGACAGTTCTTGCATTCGGTCAGTGGATCAACGAATGCATTGACGTGACCTGAGGCCTCCCACACCTGTGGCGCCAAGATGACCGAGGAATCAAGTCCCACGACGTCGTCACGTTGGCGAACGACCGCCTGCCACCACTGCTTACGTACGTTTTCCTTGAGTTCGACACCATTGGGGCCGTAATCCCAAGCAGAGCGACTTCCGCCATAAATCTCTGAGGACTGAAATACAAATCCACGGCGCTTGGCAAGGTTTACTACTGCGTCAACACGATCCATGGCATGAGTCTAATGGTGAGCTTTAGGCACCCATTGCTTTCGATCGCTGTTCAAGGAGGGCTACTGCACTCTCAAGATCGATAACGTCAAAATCTGAGTAGTGCCAGGCAAGTGATCTTGCGCCAAAGGGTGACTGGACCGACACAATATTTGCGAAAAGGAACTGCAATTGGTTCATTGCGGTTCGCGGGCAAACCGGAACCGCTAGCACCAGGTCGGCAACTCCCAAAGATGTGAGCCATTGACCGCAAATGGTTGCCGCGGTACCCGTTTCAACACCATCGTCAACCAGGATTACGCGTTTACCGCTCACCAGGCTTTCATCGAAACTGGATCGAAAGTCGGGATCAAGCTCCGCGGTTTCACCCGTTCGGGTCAACGGGATACCAAACAAATCACGCGCACCAACAACGCTTTCAATTCCAAGTGCAACCGGAACTCCGTTAGGCATGATGCACGCAATCAGTGCATCAGTAATTAAATCCGGGTGTTGCTCTCGTAGCAATGAGCCCAGTTCAACCCCAGCGTCAAAAAGGTTCTCAAATTTAGCGCTCACCGTGGATACTTCCTCTATCAAATGTTTGCGCATCAATTGCAAGTGAACTGGT
>JAFMCP010000059.1 GCA_017857705.1 Candidatus Nanopelagicales bacterium | reverse complement strand
CTATCGGTTGCGCTCAGCGCAACCATTGTTCTCAGTCTGGGGACATCCCCTGCTAATGCCGCTGGACCCGATGCTGGTCTTTACGGCACAACTGATCCCACCTACACCGGGGTCTCAGATCAGTCACTTGCAATCCTTGGCCTTGTCTCCGTAGGGGTTGAACCAAGTACAGCCGCAATTGACTGGCTCCTCTCGCAGCAATGTCTTGATGGGAGTTTCCAGCCTTATCGCGCCAGCATCCGGACCGCTTGCGGTCCATCCGATCCCGTCAATTTCACTGGACCCGACACAAACTCGACCGCACTGGCTGCGTTGGCTTTAGATTCGGTGGGCAAATTGGCTCGGGCTAAGAAGGCTGTGAATTGGCTGACAAAGGCCGGTGCTGAAGCACCAAACGGCACAACAGGAATCGCGTACTACCCCGCAGCTGGGGCCCTACCCGATACAAACTCTTCAGCTCTGGCCTATTTAGCCATGACAGGTCTGGGGGTTAACTCCGCAATCGTGGGACAAGTACGAACCTACCTGCTGAGTTCGATTACTCCTTGCGCCCAAAGTGGTGGAGCAAAATACCAAATCGGTGATTCTGGTGTAAACAATTCAGCCTCTGCACAAGCCCTCTTTGGTCTCAAAGGGCTGACACCTGCGGAATCTGCAAACAAGTTGGCTGCTAACCCCAAATGCGGAAAAACTAAGGTGAACAATTTGGCCAGTTATCTCAGTGGTCAACTGAAGACCGGCCTGTTGTCTTCATTCCCCTACGACGGCACTGACTTTGGGAACACCGCAACAACTGTGGTCAGTTTCAACACCATGAAGGTCGGCAAGGCATCTGTGGGTAAGGCAATCACTGCTCTCAAAGCTAACGCAAAAGCTTGGGCCCTGAAAGATGGCAAGGTTGACGCCGGTGCCCTTGGCAAACTTCTTTCGGCAGCGCAGGCAACAGATTCCAATCCAAAGAAGTTCGGTGGAATGAATCTTGTTTCGACTTTGACGAACAGCATGAGGAAGTAACTCAAACATGTCAATCGCACCCCGGCCACTGATTCCGAACATGAACAAGTTGACTTTTGCCTTCGTGGCAATAGTCATGTTCTCACTGTCAGTGGCTGGGAATGCGAATGCGGCCGAGTACAGATACTGGACTTTCTGGACCCAAGAGGGTGACTCGTGGGTCTTTTCACCGGTCGGTTCCGCGAGCACCAATCCTCCGGAGGGAAGTGCACAGGCTTGGCGCTTTGATGCAACAAGCCCATCCGTGGCGGGTGTTCCACCAGCAGATACACCCAGCGCGGTGTTTGAACGTGCTTGCGGTGACGTTTTGCCAATTGTTGGAACGAAACGTGTTGCCATTGTTATTGATTCAGGCGACCCGGCCCTATCCCCCGAGGGGGAAGTTCCACCTGCACCCACCGCATATTGCGCGGTGGGAAAACTTGATACACATGGCTACGACCTTCTCAAAACTGTTGTCGAACTGCGGACCGATAACGGTTTCATTTGCGGTATCTCCGGTTACCCAGCGAGTGAATGCGCGACTGCTGTCGACGATTACGTTGTTTCGGCACCTCCTCAACCCATAACTGAGCAAATCGTCCCTGATGTTGCACGAGATGCTGCTCTTGCCTCAAGCGATACGACAATGGCGCAGCTGGGCAGCGCAATTGTGATTGGGTTACTTGCGGTTGCAGGGTTCTTTTTTTGGCGGAGACGCAAGTCATGACCCCGCGTTGGCTTCACCCCGGTGCCTGGTGGTTGTGGTCCCTTTGCTTGGCCGCCGCAGCCTCTCAAACCACAAATCCACTACTGCTTTCCTTGCTCATCTGTGCCGTTGTGATCGTAGTTGCTGCTCGCAAACCTGATGCCCCTTGGGGAAAGTCATTTGAATTCTTTTTATTCCTTGGCGCGATGATCGTCACTATTCGAGTCTTGTTTCAAATTGTGTTTGGCGCGGGTTTGGGCACAACGGTTTTGTTTGAACTTCCTGGGGTCTCGTTTCCAGAATGGATGAGTGGACTGCGGCTGGGTGGTTCAGTAACACTTGAGGCACTACTGGGTGCCTTTTACGATGGGCTTCGACTTGCCACAATCGCAATAGTGATTGGCGCGGCCAACTCACTAGCTTCACCCACCCGACTACTCAAAGCCGTTCCCACCGCTCTGTATGAACTTGGTGTGAGCATTGTCGTGGCATTGACTTTCGTTCCACAATTAGTGACCGATGCTGGGCGAATTCGTGAAATGCGCAGGCTTCGTGGCAGGAGTTCGCAGGGAATCAAGGGTTTCGCATCCCTTGGCCTTCCTGTTCTGGCGGGAGCACTTGATCGGTCAATAATTCTGGCCGAGTCAATGGATTCACGTGGTTACGGCAGGCATCAAAAGGAAACTACGTTAGGGCGTCGGCTCTCCATTTCTTTGGTGCTGTCCTCACTTTCACTCGCCCTAATCGGGGTTTACTCCCTGCTTACCGCCGGTACAAGTGCAGTGGTGGCGCTGCTGATTGTGTTGACTGGACTGCTTCTCGGTGGGGTAACACTGTGGCGGGCCGGTCGAACCCGGATCCGAACCGTTTATCGTCCGGATATTTGGACCTTGCCCGAATGGTTGGTGAGTATCGCAGGAGTTGCCGTGTTGGGCGTTTTTCTAGCTGCTCGATTCTCATCAGAGCAAACTTTGATCCTGAGGCCGGAATTAAATACCTGGCCCTCGTTACCCTTATGGGGGCTTCTAGCCTTTGGAATTGCCTGTTCACCTGCAATATCCGCACCCCCTCCGCCCTCATTTAACGTTGACACGAATGAACCATTAAGTGCGGATGAACCATTAGGTGCGGAGGCCCTCACATGATTCGTTTTGAACAGGTCACTTTCCGCTACTCGGAAGACGGTCCGTCCGTTCTGCGCGATTTAAATCTAGAGATTCCCGCCGGTGAACTCGCACTTTTACTCGGAGCAACAGGCAGCGGTAAGACAACTTTCCTGCGCGCTATCAACGGGCTGGTTCCCCATTTCACGGGAGGGAACCTCACCGGGAACATCAGCGTTAACGGGCGTTCAACACAGGTGAACCACCCACGCGAACTCGCTGACCTAGTGGGTTTTGTGCCCCAAGATCCAGTTTCTGGGTTCGTTACAGACCTTGTTGAAGACGAACTCGCCTACTCAATGGAGTGTTTGGGTATTGATCCCCCAGTGATGCGACGTCGGGTTGAAGAGATTCTGGACCTATTGGGGCTCACCGAATTGCGCAACCGCCCATTGCATACTTTGAGCGGCGGACAACAACAGCGCGTAGCAATCGGCTCTGTATTAACCGCACAACCCCAAGTTTTAGTGCTCGACGAACCAACTTCTGCACTTGATCCTGGCGCTGCAGAAGAAGTCCTAGCAGCATTGCACCGACTTGTTCATGACCTCGGCGTTACCGTCGTACTAGCTGAACACAGGCTCGAACGGGTCATGCAATATTGCGACTCAATTCTGCTCTTAGAAAATGGGTCGGTTCAGTCGGGTTCACCTAGTGAACTGATGCAAACCTCTTCGATCGCTCCCCCGGTAATTCACCTTGGTCGCCTGGCCGGTTGGGATCCACTACCCATCAGCATCCGCGACGCTCGCAGAGTTGCGCCACCGTTGAGAGCATTACTTGCAAATCAATCACCCAGAATACAAGCGGTACCGACCCGCAGCCCGCGCATCGCGGAGATCCGAAAAATTCAATGCGCATTTGGAAAAAAGGTTGTTTTACGAGGAGTTGATCTCGATCTGGATGCTGGGGAAATCACTGCGCTCATGGGTCGCAATGGTGCCGGGAAATCGACTCTGCTGCGAACACTGGTCGGACTCAAGGACCAGTCCAAAGGAACGATTCACATTAACGGGGTGGATCCCAAAGCACTCACCGCAAAGGAATTACTTCGTCATGTTGGTTTTGTCCCACAAGAACCTCATGACCTTTTTGAGTCGCTGAGCGTTGCTGCCGAATGCAAATCTTCGGACTCTGATGCAGGGTGTCCACAGGGGACGACTCGGGCACTTCTCGCATTGATGGCACCGGATGTGCAAGACGGTACTCACCCGCGAGATTTATCGGAGGGGCAACAAATGCTGCTGGCATTGTGTTTAATCGTTGCAGCTAAGCCACCGTTGCTGCTGCTTGATGAGCCAACCCGTGGTTTGGATTACCCAACAAAGAAAAAATTGGGTGAAGTTCTGCGTGGGCTAGCCACTTCCGGTCACAGTATTTTGCTGGCAACCCATGACGTTGAACTCGTTGCAGAACTTGCCACGCGAGTCGTGATCATGGGTGACGGGGAGATTGTTGCCAATGGATCCACCCAGTCGGTCATCACCGGATCACCGATGTTCGCTCCGCAGGTTTCCAAAGTACTGGCACCAGATCACTGGATCACCGTCGAACAGGTTGCTGACGCGCTGAATCGAGAATTAGCCTGATGCGAGCGATTCCTTTAAGCAAACCCTCGGCGATTGCCATTGCCGCAATCAGTCTCATTGGAATCTTTAGTTTCCTGTGGCCGTTTGTCGCTCCCGCAGATTCATTTCTGGTAGTCAACTCAAGTGAAACACCACTGCTCTTTGCCTTACTAATTCCACTTCTGCTTGTCACCGTGATTTCGCAGATTAGTGATGGAGGGCTTGATGCCAAAGCGATTGCGCTTTTGGGCGCACTAGCAGCAGTTATTGCTGTTTTGCGTCCACTCGGTGCCGGGCTTGGCGGCATTGAACCGATCTGGGTAATCCTGATTTTGGCCGGTCGAGCATTAGGACCCGGTTTCGGCTTTTTGCTCGGGTCAATTTCCCTACTCGCCTCTGCAATGTTTACCGGTGGCGTTGGACCGTGGCTTCCATTTCAAATGCTGGCAGCGGCTTGGGTTGGTCTGGGAGCCGGACTTTTACCTAAAGCAAGTGGCAAACGGGAACTCATGATTCTTAGCGCCTACGCGGCGGTTGCCTGTGTCGCATTCGGATTCGTTATGAATTTGTGGTTCTGGCCATTTTCGACGAATCTTCCGGAACAGGTTGCATTCTCTGCCGGTGCAAACGCCAGCGAAAATCTATTAACTTGGATCAGGTTCAGCCTCACGACTTCATTGGGCTTTGACCTGCCCCGCGCGGCCCTGACCGTGATTTTGATCGCTTTAATCGGCTCACCCGTCCTACAACTGCTCCGACGAGCATCGCGCAAGGCGGCATTTGATACACCCGCTGTGTTTATTAAGGTTCATTAAGGTGCATTGAGCCCCAACACCTATCCTGATTCAGTGAGCGACCCAGGTGAGAGCAAGGATCCCGCCGAGCTACTTGACCGAATTGAATCATTCATTCCCTTCACAAGCTTCACTCTCCCTGAACGGGCCACCGGCTCCTTGGCAGAACTTCTTACCTGGTGGTGGGAACGTGGATCAGATTTGAGAACGAAACAGCTTGAGATTACTCAAGGTGGTTTTGATTTGGGTGTCAGCAGTGTTAACACAGCGGTCGATTCCGGGTTCACTCTGCTCACATTTCACAATGACACAGTTGTTGATCCCGTTGTCATTCGGGCAATCATTGGGTTGCTTACTCGCAAAGATGCATGGCAGGTAACCCACCAAGGATCTGGAATGAGCGACGAGTTCGTTATGAAACAAATCGCGGACACCGTTGATCTAATGCGAGCCAATCGCGATAAACGTAGTGAGTCACGTGAACTGGCTCAACTTGACTCAACCGGCACCATCGATTTCATAGTTGGAGCTCTCCTTACTGCAAGTGCCAGGAAGACCCCCGTAATCCTGGGTACAACCTGCGAACTTGCAGCCGCTTTGATAGCGCACCGGCTTTCCATGAAGGCAAGCGGCTGGTGGCGCAATGGCTCTACTTCACCGGACCGTGCCGTCGGTCAAGCTGTAGACCGAATGGGAATCGCACCAGGTCTCCCACTTGGTTTAAGTGACGACCAAGGTGTTGGCGCAGAGATAAGCCTCGAACTATTGACAACTTTTACTTGAGGTCTTAAGTCATTTCGGGCTTGCCGAAATAAACGGTAAGGAAACATTCGTGCATTCGAGTGCCTTCCCGCGTACGTCAATGAACATTGATTCGTCCTTGTCGTGTTCAGAATCAACGAGTGCCAGCGCAATTCCTTCTTTTAATGTTGGTGAAAAAGTACCGCTAGTAATTTCCCCAATTTTGTTGACTAGTTCTTGTTCGCTGTAAACGTCCATATGAGCTCGTGGAATTCCACGGCCAATGGCCTTAAGCGCTACTCGTTTGCGCGCAGCCCCGTGAGCACGTGATGCTTGCAAATTAGCTCTTCCAGTGAACTCTGGTTTATCCCAACCCACAGCCCAGGAGATCTTTGCTTCTAACGGTGAAATTGTTGGACTGATGTCTTGCCCGTGCAGGGGGTAACCCATCTCGGTGCGCAAAATGTCTCGAGCACCAAGGCCGGCGGGAATACCGTCAACTTCTGCAGCGCAAAAAATCGCTCGATCCCAGAGTTGTTGCAGGACACCAACGGGGGCAACCAATTCGAAGCCAATTTCACCCGTGTATCCGGTCCGACAGATAATTACCGCTTCACCGTCAACGTCAGCTTGTAACCAATTCATGTAATCACAATCAACTGGGAGTCCCATGCGCCCCAGGACATTTGCTGCAAGCGGGCCCTGAATAGCAATGATTCCGTATTCATTGTGCAAGTTTTCAATTGTGATTCCCGAAGGAAGTGAATTACGGAGAAGTTGAAAGACTTCTGTGGCATTTGTCGCATTAGGAATTATGAAAACGTTGTCTTCTGCGAATCGGTAAATAATGAAGTCGTCAATGACTCCACCTTCTTCGTTGCACAACATCGAGTATTGCGCTTGCCCGTTACCAATTTTCGCTAGATCACTCGCAACAATCGAATTCAGCGCTGAAATGGCTCCTGAACCTGTGATCCGAAGTTTGCCCATGTGGGATACATCAAAAATTCCAACGCGTGTTCGCACTGCTCCGTGTTCTGCAACCGCCCCCGAATACTCAATGGGCATTTCCCAACCGCCAAAGTCTGCACACTTTGCCCCCAATTCTTGGTGACGTGAAAATAAAGGCGTGCGCAAAAGGTCCGCGGATTGAGTAGACATGCTGGTCAGCCTAGACTTTGACCATGCCTACCGCAAAAAAGACAGTAAAAACTGCCCGGACAAAGCCAACACCAGCGACTGGCTTCCCAACGTTCACACTGACAGCGACTCAACCAAAAGACATAATTGCTGATGCCCTGATTGTGAATACCACTCCGGGTAAAGGCACGAGTGTTGAACTCGTTGCTCATGGTTTTACACCAGCTCAGGCCAAACGCATTGCAACCGAAATTGAGCATCTTGGCGGAACTGGCAAGAATGGTGAAGTCATCAAATTTGCATCAGGGGATGGAATAAAGGCACCTGTTCTCGTTGCTGTTGGACTCGGCGACTTCCGTAAAAATTTTGATCTTGAACAATTTCGCCGCGCAATAGGGAATGGTGTTCGCGCGTTATCCGGAACCAAGAAGGTTGCAATTTCCGGAGGGCACTCCCCCGAACACGTCGATGCAACAGTGATTGCCTGTGCACTGGCCGCCTATACATTTAGCGAATACAAGAGCAAACCAACTCCAACAGGTGTTGGCTCATTTGCAATTTCAATTCCGGGCAAAATATCCGCCGAGATGAAGACAGCACTCACCCAAGCCAAACACGTAGCCTCTTCGATTTACCTTGCCCGAAATCTGATCAACACTCCCCCGAACGATCTTGCACCCACACACTTGGTCGATGCTGCGAAGAAAGCATTAGCAACATTGCCCGTTACCGTGAAAGTTTGGGATGAGAAAGCCCTCAGGGCAGCGGGCTGCGGGGGGATCCTTGGAGTTGGACTTGGTTCATCTCGACCACCGCGCCTCATCAAAATGACCTACGCCCCCCGTGGGGCAAAAGCCCATCTGTCCTTAATTGGGAAGGGCATCACATTCGACACGGGTGGCATCTCGATTAAACCCGCATCCAAAATGGATGAAATGAAAGCCGATATGTCCGGTTCTGCTTCAGTCATCGCGGCAATGGCAGCAATTGCGACACTTGGTCTAAAAGTCAAAGTAACCGGTTGGGTCGCCGCCGCTGAGAACATGCCCAGTGGGACCGCGCAACGTCCCGGTGACATTTTGACGACTTTCGACGGCACCACCGTTGAGGTCCTCAACACAGATGCGGAAGGGCGCCTGGTTTTGGCCGACGCGATCGGTATGAGTGTCCTTGAAAAGCCAGACCTAATAGTCGACATTGCAACGTTAACCGGTGCGCAGCGGATCGCTCTGGGTCGACGAATTGCAGGCGTAATGAGCAATCAGGATTCATCACGCGCTCAGGTTGTTGCTGCGAGCGTGATTGCCGGGGAGGAAATGTGGGGGATGCCACTTCCCGCTGATTTACGCGAAACCCTCAAATCTGAAACCGCAGACATCGCCAATATTGGTGACGGGATGGCCGGCATGCTCTCGGCCGGGATTTTCCTAAAGGAATTCGTTCCTGAAACACAACCTTGGGTTCACATTGACGTTGCCGGACCGGCCTACAACGACAGCGCCCCATTTGGCTACACGCCCAAGGGTGGAACCGGGGCTGGAGTGCGCACTTTTGTCCAAATTGCCCGCGAACTCAGTGCAGGTTAAGTCCCTTCAATTTCTCTCTAGCCCCTGTACTCACCGACACCATGCTGGTGGAAGGATAGGGACATGACTTCTGCTGACGTACTGATTCTTGGAGGCGGTAGCGGAGGCTACGCCTGCGCCCTTCGATCCGCTGAACTCGGACTCTCCGTGATCCTGATTGACAAGGACAAATTGGGTGGCACCTGCTTGCACCGCGGCTGTATTCCAACCAAGGCATTGCTGCATGCAGCCGAAATTGCAGACTCAAGTCGTGAGTCCGAAAACTTCGGGGTAAAAACGACCTTCGAGGGCATTGATATGCCCAAGGTCAACGAGTACCGCGACGGTGTCGTTGCCCGCCTTTACAAGGGCCTTCAAGGTCTGGTGAAAAGCCGCGATGTCACATTCGTCGAAGGTGAAGGCAAACTCGTTGGACCTAACACAATTGAGGTAAACGGCGTGACCTACACCGGTAAGAACGTGGTGCTAGCGACCGGTTCCTATGCCAAATCGATCCCTGGTCTTGATATTTCAGGTCGAATCATGACTTCGGATCAAGCACTCAATCTTGACTATGTCCCGAAAAGCGTGATCGTCCTCGGTGGCGGCGTTATCGGGGTCGAATTCGCAAGTGTCTGGAAGTCTTTTGGCTCCGACGTCACAATTGTTGAAGGCCTTCCTCACCTCGTACCCAATGAAGACGAGTCAGTGTCAAAGGCGCTCGAGCGTGCTTACCGCAAACGCGGCATTAACTTCATTTTGGGAACCAAGTTTGCCTCAGCAACTCAAAGTGACGCAGGTGTTGAGGTAACTCTCGAAGACGGCAAGGTCCTCAATGCCGAACTCCTCCTCGTTGCCGTGGGCCGTGGCGCTAACACTGCAAATATGGGCTTTGAAGAAAATGGCGTTGCAACCGATCGCGGCTGGGTTCCGGTCAACGAGCGTTTGGCAACAAATGTTCCCGGGATCTTTGCCGTCGGTGACATCACCCCAGGCCTGCAACTTGCTCACCGCGGATTCCAGCATGGGATTTTTGTGGCTGAAGAAATAGCCGGTCTCAATCCGATTGTGATCGATGACATCAACATTCCGAAAGTCACCTACTGCGAACCTGAAGTAGCCAGCGTCGGCATGAATGAAGTCGAGGCTCGGGCAGCCTTTGGGGACAACGTAAACGTCTACGAGTACAACCTTGGTGGTAACGGTAAGAGCCAGATCTTGGGCACCGCCGGTTTCATCAAACTGATAGCCCAAAAAGACGGGCCGGTTGTCGGAATTCACATGGTTGGCTCACGTGTTGGTGAACAAATTGGAGAGGCCCAACTCATTGTCAACTGGGAAGCCCACCCAGAAGATGTCGCAACACTGATTCACGCTCACCCGACTCAAAACGAAGCCATGGGAGAAGCGCACCTCGCTCTTGCCGGGAAACCACTACACGCTCACGCTTAACAACAATATGCATGTTTTGACCAAGCACACCTACTAGGAGTCCGGATGCCAGTTTCAGTCAAGATGCCGCAACTCGGTGAAAGCGTCACCGAAGGAACCATCACTCGCT
>JAFMCP010000008.1 GCA_017857705.1 Candidatus Nanopelagicales bacterium | reverse complement strand
GGTGAAAGATTGTGGTAGTCAAGGAAAAGCTCGGCCGCCTTATAGGCCTGGGCCAAGTCTGCCTCAGACTGCCAGTCTGCTTCATAGGCTAAGGACTGCCAAGAACTGCTGATTAATTCTTGAATGTGCGCTTGATCTTGATCTAGTTCTTCCTTTGCAACAAACTCCGCGATCGCATGGACAATACTGCCAAATGCTGTTGCTGATCCACGGGAAACTTGGGCATTGACCTCCCGGTCTAGGAACCATTTCAGTGGGCATTGCAACAGTAAATCCAATGAACTTCCTGACATATGAATTGGCAGGTGAACTGGGCGCACTGGACGACTTGATTGCGTCAGCGGTGCCAACCCCCACCAAGAGGGTGGCCCAACACTTGGCCCCATCTCGTGGAGCACATTTCCTGCTGTGGATTTAAGTGCCGGACTTGCCAGTGGGTCTGCGAGTGTCGCTCGAAGGCTTGCCGCAAGCCCCGACCAACTTGCACGGTTTTTTGGGTAACCGCTCACAGTGTGGGGGCTAATTCCCGTCGCGATAACGTCGCGAACAAAGCGGCTTGGTTGATCTCCACCTTCACTACCTTGATCAATGCAGGTCAGTGTCAATAATTTACGGGCCCGCGTGCTGGCAACATAAAACAAATTACGTTCCTCACGTAAGAGTGCAACCGGGTTCGTGCCCGGGATCACCTGACCCAGACCAATTTCCTCGGCTCGCAATAAACCTCCGCGAGAAACGAGGTTTGGCCAGATCCCTTCTTCGAGTCCCACCACCCACACGCAATCCCACTCGCGGCCCTTACTTTGGTGAACCGTCATTACTTGAACAGCGTCGGCACGCAGGCCTCGGGCAGAAACCGGCTCAGCTGGCAAGTTTTGATATTTCAACTGATTCAGAAAGTTGTCAATTCCCGCATTGGCTCGGTCGGAAAATCGCGTTGCCGTGTCAAAAAGTGCCATGATGGAATCAAGATCATGATGCGCGCTGGCGCTGTGGGAAAGGGCTGCTTGCTGCAGGCGCTGCGGCCAGCCGTGGGGGTGCTTCGGGTCACCGCTCCATGCAGTCCACAAGATGTCTGTGACAGGTTTGTTGTTCTCAATCTCACTTCGAAGAAGCGTGATGAGTCCGGTGATTGCGCTGATCCGGGCACCCAACTCACCGTGAATTTCACCAGGGATTTGACCAGGAATAGCGTTGGCGCCCACGACTAATTCCCGAATCAGTTCTGGTGAACTGACCTTGGGTTGTGATGTGCGCAGGATTCGACCAAGTCGGCGCATCTCACTTGCATCAAACCCACAGATCGGTCCGGTCAACAGGTCGGAGACGTCCGCAGCGGAGCAGTGTTCTGGCCGGACTGCTAGTGAAATGAGTCCTAGAAGGACTTGAACCGCTGGTTCGTCTTTCAATGCGATTTCGTCGGTTCCCACCACTACCGGGACACCTGCACGATTTAGCGCCCGTGTGATGAGCGGAATATCTGATCGCGCCCGACCAATCACAGCCATGGATTTCCATGGAACACTTTCGGTCATGTGCGCACCAAATATGTCTTCGGCTATGAACGCGGCCCGCGCATTTCGTGACGAGTATTTCTTAATGACCACCGAACCCGTGTCAACAAAAAAGTCTTGGTAGCCAACCTGAGGCATTGCGCCCGCGCCAAAGGGTGCTGTAGCCGCACCGGCGATTTCAGGACCAAACCGCCAGCAGTCTTTAAGCTCATGGACTTTTCCCTGGGTGAATTCCTGTGCGAACCCGGTAGCCATGTCGGATTCTGATCCTCGAAAACCAAAAACACTTTCATGTGGATTACCCACGGCAACCAGCACCTGTGCGTTCTGGGCGAGTGTGGCAAGGAGTTCGCGGTGCAGTGGGCCAACTTCTTGATACTCATCGACGTATATATGAGTGATACGCGAGGTCACTGGTGAATGTGGTGCCAAGGAAATTGCTTCAAGTAGAAGCGTGTTGTAATCCATGACGTTCTCTAATGCCATGACTTCAGCATCATTGGTTGCGATATGCCCTGCGACGACCCATTCCGGCCGATTCAACTCCTCACCCAATGCAATGAGGTCTGCTCCGCTTAAATGCAGTTCCTTCAGCCGTGCGATGACATTGCGCACTTCCCGGGCGAAACTTTGGGTAGTAGCAGCACTTCGCAGTGAAACCGGCCATTCGCCCGTTGACCCCAAAGCTGATGAGTCTTCAAGTAATCCTGCAATCAGGTGACGAATTCGAGCATCTTCTTCGGCACCAGATAGAAGTTTTGGTAATTCACGCGAATCGGGATCGTTGCCGCCGGGTGCTGCCATCACGATCGAGTAGGCCAATGCGTGAAATGTGCCGATATATGGGAGGACGGTGTTATTCACCTGTCCGGCTAATTTCTCGCGAAAGTCGCGAACTGCCAATTTCCCGTAGGTAAGAATCAGAATTTGGGCTGGTGACACTCCCGCGCCAAGAACTTTGGCTACGGCAGCGAGAAGTGTTGTCGTTTTCCCCGAACCAGCCGAACCAATGACTAAATTACGGCCGGAGTCAAGATTTATGACGGACTGCTGTGCAGGATTGGCAACAATGGCCTCTGGCCCGCTCAAATCTTTATCAAGTTCCCACCGCATGGGCTATCAATACCATGCCTGACCATGCTTGGCTGACAAAGTCCGGGCGACAATCCACCCGAATAGTTACCCAAGCATGTTGCCGGGGCGTATTTCTGAGACATGTTGCGTATTAGAGGTAGCCCTGTGACACGATCACCCCGTGGCCTCCCATCCGGATTCAGGAATTGAGACTGAGTTCACCATTGCCGGTCCCATTCCCTTTATCCCGACAGATACCACCCCACCCGCGAATCCTCCAAGCCCGCTGAAACCTTTAATCATCGACGACGGAGCGATCAAGAAGAGGATCCGTCGCCCACTTGATCTTGCGCGTTTTGTGGTGGCGATTGCGCTGGCCGCAGGGACAATCGCGCTCGGCTATTTCGCAACGAGTACCACTGCTGGCTTGGACACCGATATTGAAGGCGGCGTGGCACTCCTTCCCTCTCTCATTGTCCTGATTCTGAACGTTATTGGCGGTATTGGTTCCTTGGGTCTGCCTATTGCCGGCTCCATCAATCTCATCATCCGCAGGCGATTTAGACAGCTTTTTGATGCACTTGTGGCCCTATTCCTTGCTGTCACAGTTCTCTCCGTTGTCTCAATCGTGATTGGCAACTTGGACAACACTCGACTGCTGATCGCAATGGCAGGATCGACCAACAGCACCAGTGGTTCTACCGCTCCGATACTTGGCGGAATTCTGGCCTTCATCACTGTTGCGCGATTGATGGGTCGGCGCCCTTGGAATGTGCTCTCTAGCGTCGTTGTTGTGTCACTTATTCTGGTCACCGTTCTGAGTTCTGGGATCGCTTTGGCCGGGATTGGCTTTTCACTCGCGGTCGGTTGGGCGATTGGCCTGTTGACCCGTTACGCCTTAGGAACCTCAACCACCCGACCCAGTGGAGCAGCTGTTGCCGCAGCCCTCGAACGTGGTGGGTACCCGATCACTGAATTACGAATCGACAACCTCACTAGTCGCGGACGACGTTACTCGGCTACAACGAGAAATGGTGACACGCTGCGCATCAGTGTTCTGGACCGAGACCTTGAAGGTGCGGGGTTGGTCAATGCTGCTTGGACGAGTCTTAGGTTGCGTGATGAGCCGGGTAAGGGTGCATTCAACCTACGTAGGGCCGTTGAACACTCGGCACTTATCGCCTACGCATCCCAGGCCGCCGGTGTTCCCAGTCCCCGACTACTGCTCACGACCGAGGTTGGTCCCGATTCGGTTGCACTTGTTTTCCAACACATTGCGGGAACACCATTTGATGAACTTCAAGACATAAGTGACAGTGAGTTGGATAGTTCATGGAGAGCTATTCGAACCCTGCACGAACACCAGATGAGTCACCGCGCTTTGTCGGGTCGACACTTATTACGCGGGACGGATAATTCAACGTGGTTGCTCGGAATGGATCAAGGTTCAATTGCGGCAAGTGATGTCGCTATGCGTTTGGATCTTGCCGAATTGTTGTGCTCACTGGCAATGCTGACCTCCGTTGATCGCAGTGTCGCCTCTGCTCGGCGGGTACTTGGCAGTGACGCCATTGCGCGCGCGCTGCCAGCACTGCAACCTGTTGCTCTTTCTTCTAACACCCGCAAGGCATTGCGCAAGCACAAAGGAATGATTATTGCTCTGCGTGATGCAATCGTGGAGTTGCGGCCCGATGCAGACACCGAGCAAATCCAATTCCAGCGAATAAAGCCTCGAACTCTGGTCATGATCGTGGTCGGGACGATCGCTGGCTACGTCCTACTGTCACAACTAACCTCGGTTGACCTTGCGACCCTATTTAGCACCGCCAATTGGTCGTGGGTACTGGCAGCACTTGGCTTTAGTTTGATTACCTATGCCGGTGCGGCTTGGTCGCTTTCTGGTTTTGTCCCCGAGAAGTTGTCATTTGGGAAAACGGTTTTGGCTCAAGTGGCCGGCGATTTCGCTACTTTGGTGTCACCACCAACATTGGGCGCAATCGCAATTAATGTTCGTTTCCTGCAAAAATCAGGGCTGCACCCGGCCCTCGCCGCAGCCAGCGTGGGGGTTTCCCAAGTTGCGGCATTCGCCACCCACATTCTCTTGCTTCTCGGATTTGGTATCGCCGCAGGAACCCAAGCAGACTTCACGTTTGATCCACCGCTTTGGGCAGTGGTGGGAGTTACCGCGGTGGCGGTGATCCTTCTGGCCCTGCTCGCCGTTCCGGCCGTACGACGTGAGATTGGCAAAAGGATCGGACCTCTCATTAAGGAAGTGATTCCTCGACTAGTGACGATTGCTCAACGGCCAACCAAGTTACTTGAGGGTATCGGTGGGATTGTTCTTCTCAACTTGGCTTACATCGCCGTGCTCTTCGCCTGTGTCACGGCCTTCGACGGGAATCTCAGTATCGCGGTGGTAGCGGTCGTTTACCTAGCCGGTGCAACGATCGGTCAGGCTGCTCCGACTCCGGGCGGGCTTGGAGCGGTTGAAGCTGCCCTTGCTGCAGGCCTTACCGCCGCTGGTCTTGATGCCGGTTTAGCCGTTTCCGCGGTATTACTTTTCCGCTTGGTTACTTTCTGGCTACCCACAATTCCCGGCTACTGGTCCTTCACCTATCTCACTAGGAAGAACCTGCTCTAGGAACAATCTGAGGATCGATTCACCCAGTCTAGGTAACCGCCAATGTAATGCTTGATTCCCAAGAAACCTTGTGCCGCGAGTTCATGTAGCAAATACTCAGAACGAATCCCTGCTTGGCAATATAAGATAACGTCCCCCTCCAGTCTGTCCGTATCAAAAGTTGACAGGGGAGCATTAATTGCACCTGGAATATATCCGTGAAACAGTTCGTACTCCTCCCGAATATCAATCAAAGTGAATTCGCTCTCCCCACGCTCGCGCAAGCGTAATAATTCCACTAATTGCTCACGGGTCACGGTGTCCGAACTCATACTGCTTGAGCAACCAAATTTCGTAGGACTCTGAGTCCAACTGACAAAGTCGCCAAATCCACTTCCTCTACCTGCAGGATTTCGTCGAGTGTGGCTCTCGTCCGGGTAACTCCCTCGGTGCGCTGCTCCTCCCATTGACTGATCCGTGTCGACACCTCTCCACCCTCGGTTGCTCGATAAACACGGCCCGTTAATTCGGCTATCACCGAATATAGATCTGATCGCAGAGCCTGACGCGCTAGGGAAGTCCAGCGATCCCCCCGTGGGAGGCTCGAGATCCGGACGAGTAACCGATCGATATCGAAACGCTCGGAAAGGGCGAAATAGAGTCCAATCACATCACTCATTTCGGCCTCAAGGGAGATGGCCAACTTGGTGATGTCAAGAAGAGAGAACACATCAAGTCCACTTGCCGCACGGTCGGCCAGGTCCTTTGGCGCCCCCGCGTCAATGAACCTCTGCGACAGCCTTTCAAATCGTTCGGAGTCCTGACCCTGCAAGGCGCGTGGCACACCCCTTGCGTACTGTGCGACGCTTTCGACGAAAGTGGAAATCTCTGCTTCTACCTCAATCCCTGCGCCCCGATTTTGCAAAAACCAACGAGCAGATCGATCGAGGAGGCGTCGAACCTCTAAATGAAGCACGGTTCGTGCACTCGCGGGTACTTCCTCAGGAAGTGTATTGATCCAGCGCCACAAGTTCCTGATTCCGAAGACTTCCATGGCGGCGAATGCGGCTTTGACAACCTCAACCGTATTCGCCCCCGTCTCCTCAACCGCTCGAAAAACGAAGCTGATGCCACCAATATTGATCAATTCATTCGCCATCATGGTGTTTGCGATTTCTGAGCGCAGCGGATGCGCCTTGATTTCCTCGCGATAGATTTCCTGGATTTCTTTCGGGAAGTATTCGATCACGATCTGATCGCACCAAGGATCCTTGCCTAGGCCGACAGCATTGAGTTGTTGTGTCACATCAATTTTGGCGTAGGACAACAGCACTGCTAATTCCGGCGAGGTGAGTCCCTCCCCGGCCATCCGCCTTAATTCCAAGTCCGCATCGTCGGGCAGATACTCGAGTGCTCGACTCATTAATTCCTGGCGTTCCAGTTCACGAATCATTCTTTGGTGCACCGGAATCAATCTCGCAGCTCCAGCACGAGCGTTCGAGAGCACCACATTTTGATTGAAATTATCGGCTAAGACCAACCCCGAGACGGACTCAGTCATGCTACGCAGGAGATCATCACGCTTTTTCAGTGTTAACGCAGTACTCGCCACTAATGGAGCCAGCAAAATTTTCAGATTGACTTCATGATCAGAGGTATCCACCCCCGCGGAGTTGTCAATTGCATCGGTATTTAGTCTCACACCGTTTCGAGCAGACTCAACTCGCCCAAGTTGAGTCAGGCCAAGGTTTCCCCCCTCACCGATCACTTGGACTCGCAACTCACAACCGTTTACCCGAATTGCATCATTCGTTTTGTCACCCACTTCAACATTCGTTTCAGTACTGGCTTTTACATAAGTTCCAATTCCGCCATTCCACAACAACTGGGCTGGAGCTTTCAGAATCGCATTTATGAGTTGGTCGGGCGTGCATGAACCTGAATCCAGATCAAAATCAAGGGCATCTTTAATTTCCTGACCGAGAACTATATTTTTTGCACTTCGGGAGAAAACTCCGCCCCCGGTGGAAATTAATTCTGTGTTGTAATTCGCCCATGAGCTTCGGGGCAACATGGCCAATCGCCTTCGTTCCTCGAAACTTACGGCAGCGTCCGGGCTTGGGTCGATAAAGATATTTCGGTGATCAAATGCTGCAATTAGTTTGATGTGTTCACTGAGCAACATCCCGTTGCCAAATACATCACCGCTCATGTCGCCAATACCGATTACCGTAAATTCCTGCCGTTGGGTATCAATATCCATTTCGAAAAAATGTCGCCTGACGGATTCCCATGCGCCGCGTGCCGTGATCGCCATTGACTTATGGTCGTAGCCGGCAGATCCACCGGATGCGAATGCGTCACCCAGCCAAAAGTTTTCCTCAACTGAAATTGCATTTGCGATATCAGAAAAACTTGCCGTACCTTTGTCTGCCGCCACCACGAGGTACGGGTCATCGAGATCGTGTCGAACGACGTTTATGGGTGGGGTAACGACGGAGTCGACAATATTGTCGGTCAAGGAGAGCAGAGCCCTAATAAAATCTTGGTAAGCACAAATCCCTTCATTTAGCCATGCTTCTCGATCAATGGATGGATCCGGCAGCCGCTTGGCGAAAAACCCACCCTTTGCTCCAACAGGCACTATCACTGCGTTTTTCACTTCCTGGGCCTTGACCAGTCCAAGAATTTCCGTGCGGAAGTCCTCACGTCTATCACTCCAGCGCAAACCACCTCGAGCAACCCCACCGAAACGTAAGTGCACACCTTCAACCCGCGGCGAATACACCCAGACTTCGTGCGCAGGCTTAGGCAATGGAATTTCTGCAATCATGTTTGGCACCAGCTTGAATGCGAGGGTCTGGGCATCGGTGAAACAGTTGGTGCGCACTGTTGCCTCAAATAGGGACCAAAACAGGCGCAAAATGCGGTCATGATCCAGTGATGGGACAAGCGCCAGAAACTCCTCAAATTGTTCGCGGGCGGTATTTGACTCACTGTCGCGGTCGCCGGTGAATGCAGGATCAAATCTGACTCGAAAGAATTCGATGAGCAAACGTGTGATCTCTGAATTTTCCAGAATCACCGTCTCGATGTAACCCTGGCCAAAAGTGGAGCCAATTTGGCGCATGTAGCGGGCATATGCTCGAATCAACTGTGCGTCCTGCCATGTCAAACCGGCACGGGTGACCAAGGCGTTAAATGAGTCACTTGCAATCCGACCGTGCCAAGCAGCATCAAATGCCAATTCAAATCGAGTAAAAAGTGTGTCTGCGCAATAAATCTCTCCCTTAGGAAGGACGAGACCAAAATCAAGAATCCATGCGATAGCGCGGTCATTGCGGGTAATTTCATAAGGATGCTCGTCTAAAACTTCAACGCCAAGACGTTCAAGGATCGGCAGGATTTTCGTCAACGGCATGGCTGGACCCACTTGCGTCACTTTAAATCGAAGTTCACGAGAATCACTGACCACTGGCGCGTAGAGCTCTAAAGCCAACTCGCCTGGTTCAAGTTTTTCGATAACCAAGGAATCACTCACGCCAACGCTGGGATCACAATCCTCCTTATAAGACTCAGGGAATGCGTTTGCATACACTGGAATTAGATTTGAGTTACCGCCAGCGAGCGCAAGTGATTGAAACTCATCCACCCAACTCCTGCTGGCTGCGGCTAAGCGTGCCTCAAGTTCTCCCAGATCTGGTCGGAGAATTTCGACCCCGCTGGGCATGTGAATTACATAATGCAATCTCGCCAATACGGACTCTGAAACGCGCGCGGTGTAATCCACACTTATTCCACCAAATGCGTCGCGCAAAATAGCTTCTAGTCTCAACCGGACAGCTGTTGTGTAGCGGTCCCGGGGGAAATAAACCAAAGCTGATATAAATCTTTCATAGGGGTCATATCGGATGTACAGTTTCGTTTGGCGTCGCTCTTGTAGTTGTAAAACCGATCTTGCGATCTGAGTCAATTGGTCAACGTCAATTTGAAAAACTTCATCGCGTGGGTAGGTATCTAAGAATTCCTCAAGATCCTTTGCGCTGTGGGACCTAGCGACGAAATCAAGACTTCTTTCAATTTTCTGGTATTTCGCGCGCAATACAGGAATATCAATGATTCTGTCCGAATAGGCTCTAGCGGCAAAAAGTCCAAGAAAACGCCGCTCACCAACGACATTTCCAAAACTATCAAATTTTTTGACACCGACATAATCCAGATATGCTGGCCGGTGAACAGTTGATCGTGAGTTTGCTTTACTTAAGACTAAAACAGTCTTCTCTCGAGCCTTGGCTCGCACGGCCGGCGGTAGAATCGCGAAACTCTTCGATATTTTTTCGTCAGCTTTCTGCCGTAACACACCCAATCCTGAACCAGGAACTGGGCGCAGGATGTCTTCGCCATCTTGTTCAACGAGGTCATACTCCCGGTACCCGATGAATGTGAAACTGTCTTGTGTTAGCCACTCAAGAAGTGCGATGGCTTCTTCAAGTTCGGTGGGATCGATTCCCGAGGGCGGCACACGGCGCAAATCACCAGAGACTTCAATGGCCTTACTTCGCATCGGTGTCCAATCGTTGACACACTTGCGCACGTCTTCCAGGACCCGTTCAACTCCAGAAACGACTTCTTCGAGGTTGTCAGAAATAAAATTCCGCTCCACATGAATTCGCATCCATGACTCCGATGTCATTCCCTTCTTAATCTCATTAATGTCGAGTTCATGCACCGCAGTCAACCGATGCATTTCATCACGCGTCACAGCAAAAAGCGGGTGTGCGACTAACTGAATAGCCCGTCCTTCGCGTGTTAGTTCTGATGTGACCGAATCAACCAAGAAGGGCATGTCATCGGTGACTATTTCCACAACGGAGTAACTCGCTCCCGGTTGATCTGGAGTCCAAGCTCGAACCAACGTCTCCCCGTGCAATCCATTGCGTCGGATATTCGCCCATGCCACCATGTCTGCGGCTTGTTCCATTGCTATTGGATCATTGGGTTCAAAACCTAAATCTGCGCTGGACTGATCCCGAAAGATCTGCTGTGCAACCGATGGGAGGAAATCCGGCACCGATGCGGTTGGGGAACTCACCCCCCTACGCTAGTACTGAAAAGTGATCCACGGATGAAGGAGACGAATTTCACGTGCCAACTACCTTTGAATATACCCAGAATTTTTCAGGTACCCCAGATGAAGTCTTCGCCTTGCTGGTCAGGGAAGACTTTATTTTAGCTAAATGCGAGGCAACTGGCTCACTTTCCACCCAGGCGCGAGTCGGTGAAGCAGCTGCTGAACAGGGGAAAACCATAACGAGCGTTCGAGTTTTGCCCGCTGATTTGCCAGCACCTGCTAAATCTCTCGTTGGGGAAACGATCACGGTCACCGAAACACAGGTGTGGAGCGCGTCAGATCCCAGTGGGGGGCGTGAGGCAACTATCACGGTTGAATTCTCTGGTCCCATGGGCTTTACCGGCACTCTAGAACTGACCCCAACTCAATCGGGTGAAACGAGAATTACAACCCGTGGCACATTCACCGCAAATATTCCGTTTATTGGTGGCAAGATTGAAAAAGTCGCTGTCGAACAAACACAGCGCTACTTATCTGCAGAAGAACGTGTTGCAGGCGAGTGGCTTTCGCGCTGAAATGTGATGTGATTAAACCGCTTGTTTAGTCCACGTCGCGGGACTTGTACGCATAGAGGTTTGTAGGACGAGTTTCCTTCGGGTTGAGTCCATCAGGTTAGTTCCTATCGCGGTTAGGTCTTCAGCTGTTGGACTGGCAATGAATACTTGCGCTCCCGCTGATTCAACCTGGGTAATTTCACTCGCTGCAGTTCGGGCAACGACTCCGCGCCACTGCCGCTCTAATTTGGCAGTGAGACTTTTCGGATGATCCGATTCTGTGAGCGACATTGGTGCAATTACATACACTTCGTCATACCCCTCGTGACTCACCACATCAATGCTGGTCGCGGACACGGCTCCCCCATCAACATAGGTTCGATTTCCTATTTTTACGGGCGAAAACCAACCCGGAATTGCACAACTCGCCATGACGGCCTCTGATAAAGAAGCGTGGGGTGCACCCGCTCTTCCGAACACGACTCGCTTACCCGTTTCGTAATCCATTGCGACCACCCAAACGGCTGGGTTTTTGCCCAGTGAATTCGCACCACCTTGGGCCCACTCTCCTAGCGGCGAAACTGCATCAATCAAGTGTCCGACCCGCTCAAGGCTTTTACCCCCAGGGGGGAGTAAACCCGATAACACTGCAGTGATGGGTAGTTCCCTCAAATTGAGTAGACCTGAACCAAGCAACTTGGGAGAACCCGGCCTCAAAATCCGAGGCCACCCGGGTCGCGATCCGCCTGTTGCACGTACGGGATTCCATTCGTAGCCTGCCAGCGGGCCGCTTGTTACTTTCTCTTGTCCATACTCTTGGCGAAGTTCACCGGTACTGACCCCACTTGCAATCAGTGCTGCTAATACTGAACCAGCCGATGTTCCGACTAAAAGGTCAACATCACCTGCATCGATACCGAGTTCGGCTTCAAGGGCACTCAATGCTCCAACGGCCCACGTTCCACCCAGGACCCCTCCGCCACCGATGACGATTGCGCGACGTGACATTAGGAGGCGACAACCCGAAGGTGTTTCTCACCCGGAGCACCAGGTGAATTACGCATTTGTTCCAGTGATGCACGTAAACCAACAATTGACTCGCGAATATTGACCGCAATCACGTCAAGGTCCTCGAGAGCGTCGCGATCTGCCATAAGGCCGATGTAAAGACCACCGTTGTAACTCGATAACCCAATGCTCAGTGCTTGACCGGGCACTAGCGGCACGCATGGATAAGAGGCAAGCATCTGGGATCCCGCTGCATAAAGTGCATGTTGTGGCCCTGGAACGTTCGTGATTGTTACATCATATGCGCGACGCGTAAGGGTTGATGCCATTCGAGCACCCAGTGCGTGAACCGAAGCTGGTCCAAATCCGGCGATGTCGATAATTGCTCGAGCACCCAAAAACTCGCCGGTTGGGTCCAGATCAGACATTTGTTCAACAACACTGAGTAGTCGCTCCACCGGTTCGAATTGTGCAACCGGCAACTCAATTACATAGGCATTGACCGCGCCACCCAACGTCGGTTGCTCAACTCGTGAATCAAGTGACACTGGGACCAACGCATTGAACCTCTCCTGACCGCTTGGCATTCCATCGCGTCTGATCAACCAACTGCGCAAGGCGCCCGTGAGAACCGTCAAAATGACGTCATTGACACTTATGCTCTGTCCCGATACCGCGGCTGCGGATCGCCGAATTTCCCGCAACTCCTGCAGATCAACATCAACTGACACGAATCGACGCTGTGCACCAATTTTTGTCTTTAAGGGCGATCGAGTACGAAAACGAGCCAAAGAGATGAGATCACTCATCGCAGACTGGGCACCGTTGACCGCGCTGCCCACCACTGCTTGAGTCCCCGCCATCACTTCACCCGCTGTGCTGACCGCAAGTTCTAGCGCCGTTGTGGGGTGGGTGAATACTTCAGTAACTGCGGCACTCACTAATTCAATGCCTGATGGTTCTGCCGCTGGGCGCCAGGAACTCGGAGGACCCACATTAACCTGAGATTCGCTATCGAAGATCACCTGGGAAATGTCCAGTGCCGCAAGGCCGTCAACAAGCGCTTCATGGCTCTTGGTAACAATTGCAAATCGGCCATCAGAGAGTCCTTCTATTAAGTACATCTCCCATAGGGGACGACTTCGATCCAGTGGGCGACTCATTAACCTCGCAACCAATTCATCGAGCTGTTCCCGGCCACCCGGCTTGGGCAACGCCGATCTCCTCACATGATAGGAGACGTCAAATGATGTGTCGTCGACCCAAACCGGGCGAAACATGCCTAATGGGATGTCCTTGACCCGTTGACGATACCGAGGCACAAACGCTAAACGAGCCCTAATTAATTTGACCAAAGTTTCATGATCGAAGCCAGAATCGGGCGCGGTAAAAATCGACACACTGCCAATATTCATGGGGGTCTCAGCGTTCTCGATGTAAAGAAATGATGCGTCAAGACTGCTCAGCCGCTCCATCAGATATGTCCTTTCACGCCGACGCCGCTAACACCGTACCGCCCAAAGCGACTATTTTCACCCATTCGTGGCACAATACGCATGTGCCTTCTCCCACGTGGGTGCGATTCATTCGCGCCTCTTTTATCATCCCCATTCTTGGAGTCTGCCTGATTGCGGGTCTCCTTATTGGTTTGGTCGCAACTGCGGACTCCCCCAGTGCAACCGCGCAACCTATAGCAGCCGATGAGGGCGTGGGTGATTCCACTGCAACGCCCACCGCAACACCCACCGCAACACCCACCGCAACACCCACCGCAACACCCACAGAGACTCCTGCAGCCACACCTGCCGCGACTACTGCCGCGTCGCCTACAGCGATCCCTACAGCCACGCCTGTTGCCACCCCGGTAAAACCCAAGAAGCCAAAGGCTGCGACCCGCGAACGCAAAGCAAAAAATGTTCCGGAACGTCCACTAGATAAGCAAACAGGTCGACGGATCGTCTATGACAAAACATTGATGACGGTGTGGGTCATGGACGAATTAGACGAAGTGGTCTACCGCTTTCCCGTTGTTGGACGGTGGGATCGCCCAGTTAAAGGGAAATACAAGATTTTTTCCCAGTCACAGCGCAGTGGTAATCCCAATTCCAAGGTGACCTTCGATCACATGACTCGATTCGCTTATGGGATGGATGGCAAGACCGCTATAGGTTTTCATAGCATTCCCAAGTATTACGACGGCAGCATGATGCACTCAACCGATCAGTTGGGATTACCCATTGCCACTGGGGGCTGCGTTCGCATGGCTGCGAAAGATGCTAAGAAACTTTACAAGTGGGCTGAAATCGGCGACACCGTCGTCGTTCTCCCTTCCCCGTAGACACGAATCGGCACATTCGCCAATAGCTTTCACCAGCCCCCCTCGAGCATTCAGCTCACCCAAAGTGCTTGCCTTACGTAGCATGTCGGTTGCACTTGAATCGCTAGGCAAGTAACGAACGATCAACCGTGGATCAATTACTCCACAAATTGCTCCGAATTCACGTTGTATCTGATCTGAGTCTGATTTATTGACCATGTTTACGACTACGCACTTGCGCGCACTTGAGAACACTGAAGCGGAATTGCTATAGACGTTCGCAAGTCTCTGGGCGCCTAATACGTCGCCTCGCGTTACCAAAAACACTTGCTCGGCATTTTCCAAAACGGTTCTATTCACCACCATGCGTCTGGGGGTCAAAGTCGGTGCAAGGTCGATCCCTGGTTGATTCTCAAACTCGTCAAGACCAGAACTGAGATCGATGACTACGTAATCGAAGTATTCGCGTGCCTGATCGATAATTTTTTTTATTGCACCGGCTCTCAACTCGGGCCACCGTGACGGGTCAGAGAGCCCTGTCATTACCCAGAAATTTGGCCCAATCACCTTGACGCAGTTAGCTAAAGATCTTGAGTCCAAGGCCTTTGCCTCGGCATAACGTGCTGCCACAACAATTCCGCTGACATCTTCATCAATTCCCAGCGAGATCGAAATTGATGGAGCCACAGTGTCAGCATCGATGAGCAGCACTCGGGCTCCTCGTTTGCCAATAGCCTCCGCTAGTCCAATTGCATATGTTGTCCGTCCGTGTGAGCCAACTGGACCCCAGCATGCGATTACTTGACTTTTATTTGGCTGACGTATTTTTTCTTGTCCATCAGCATCACAGGTCAAGCCTTGCCGCAATTGTGAGACGAGGTCAAAATCAACGTGATCAGCACGCAGAATCCGGCTGGCATTCCACGAATGCGCAAGTGCTTCCTCACGGTCATCAAATGCGATTACAGCCACCGATGCCACTTGAGTTGTGAGTATGGTCAATATTTCACCGCTCATGCGAGGGAGCCGCGCGCTCACCAAAACGTGAATTCCCGGAACGACCGCACATATTGAGAGAAGTTCAGGGGCATCACTGCAACGTCGACTGACCACGATCCCACCTGCACTAGCCAAAGCAATTAAACCCGCTTCCTCCTGCGCATCGCCAAATGCCCAGACCATAGTCAATGTGTGAGAGTCCGAACCAAGTATTTGGCTCACCGTGACACCTGCGATTCCAACGGGACTTTTACTAGATCAATAACTCCGGATCGAATAGCCGCGACGAGATCCGGAACTTGAGTTACCGGAACAAGGAGCACGATTCCGATTTCCCCTCCGGTCCCAACAACATCACTTGCAACCGCTCGCACTGTTAATCCAGACAGGACCACCATTGGTGGCAGCACTGAACCGGAGTCCTGTGAGCTGGACCAAACATCAACTTGGTCGCCCGCGTTGAGACCAATTGCAACGTGCAGGGGGTCAACCGGAACAGTGACCACGCGTGAGTCCACCGGTGGCAATGTGCTGATCGCGGCGTTGGGAATGAACTCCCCAGCCCCTATCGGCCTCACTACTAGCCCAGTTGGTTGAGTGAGTCCCTTGAAATAGGGTTCCTGTGCCCCATTCAGGGCGACGACAACAGCCTCGACGCTGTTTAAAGGGCTTCCTAATGAGAGATCAGAATTCGCCCGCCACAGCGTGACCGTCTCGTCACCAGATGCCATGACGCGCGCCCCAATAAACATTGAGGCAATCAGAATGGATATTCCGAGCCACAGACGCACATCACTCCACCTTGCAGACTTTCGCGTCCGCGATTTGACTGACTGCTCTTTACCCCAACGAATTCGCATTCAACACCTTTCATCGCCTCATGAATTCCGCGATCAATATGCGATCGCAGCACCGGTGCCCTCACTATCCCCCCAAATTCGGAATTCACGAAATGGTTATCCACAGGTAAAGGGTGGTTGCTGCGCCGGTCCAATGACTTTGACACTATGTCCCCGTGCCCCGTTTTCTCACACTCGCAGATGTTGCTGAGACACTGAATATCTCTTCTGCTCAAACCTACGCTTTAGTTCGTAGTGGTGAATTACCTGCCATCAAAGTTGGTGGGCGTGGACAGTGGAGGGTCGAAGCCCAGGCCCTAGAGCAATACATCGAAAATATGTATGCTCAGACCCGCGAATTCGTTTCTACCCACCCATTTGGAAAAGATGATGAAACGGGAACTAATCCCGACTAGGAAGAAACCTTCATCGAGATTATCGAACTCAGGGCCACCACGAGTCTCACGTCGATGCCATCTCCGGTTTCAATCTCGATGAAATCACGCCCAACGGCGGCAACCCTTCCGAGCACGTGCTGTGAAGAGTTGTGGATTTTTAGAACCACTCGGTTGCCCCGCTGCCCTCGCAGCCAAGATCCTTCTCGAAATCCAATCCTGGTTCGGGATAATGCTTCGGCGACCGGAGCCAAGCCGCGAGGAAGCCCACGTGCAGTATTAATACAACCCGTCCGAATCAGGCACTCATAAGCTCTCCCCGTCTGGGCATCAATACCCTGCAGCAAAATGAATTCACCTGATGCACTCAACTCGATAAGAATTCCACTGCAACAACTTCCATAAACATCGAGAACAACTTCTTTGCCTCGAGCTTGAAAGAGACGAGCGGCCAAAGTCATTTCGCTCCACTGTGCTTCGGCGAGCTCGGCGGCCTCAGCCACTACCTCTTGATCAAGTTGTGCCTGGACACTGGCCTGGGCCTGCATCCAAACTTCAGGGATTTCCACCTGACCAGTCTGAGCGTGGCAATCACATTTTTACCAATTCGATTGGAGGGCTGTGGATAAAGCCCTCATGGAAGGACATTTTTCATTCACTCATGTTTAAAATTTCTCATTTTGGGCATAACCGGTATGTGCGAAAAATTGGGTCTTGACAAAAACAGTCCTCTTGCCCACATAATGCATATAAAAGTAAACACAAGTAAACACATAGAAACATAGGCAAAAGCCAAAGAAGTATCCACCGCGAATTTCTGTGAGGATCGACATGACGAACCACGTAATCCCCCAAGACGAGGTCGGTGCAAGGACAACTGACCTAGCGCCCGCCCAACCACCGAGTCTGCGCTTGATCGAAGGTGGTATCCCCGACCATGTGGACCACAGGGAGCAGCTTCCACTTGCCCTAACCTGGCAGATCGCCCCCGGTGTTCCCGCCACTCGTCCGCTTGAGTTGGTCACGGAGACAACAGGCACATCTGTTGTACCGAGTCACATTCGAGTCCCCAACGAGGAAGGTGAGCTTGTTGACGTCCCGCACCCGATTAGTTGGGCAGGTCACATGGCGCGGATGGTTTTTGAGGTGGGCTGTGGCGAACGACCCAGCGCTCAACTCAATCGCTGGGTGAGTCGGGATCAACTATCGCTTCTGGCAATGCGCGGACGAAGCTACTCACGGCACCCATCGACGCGAGCTCAAAAGGGCTTGTCTCGGCTGCGAAAGGTTCGCGGTGTGCGAGCGATGCAGGTTGCACCCGGCATCATTGAGGCCAGCGCGGTACTTGTCGGCACTGCACGCTCACATGCCATTGCAATGCGCATGGAGGCAGTTGGCAATCAATGGATGCTCACCGCCATAGAGATGCGCTAGCGCTTTCTGTTTGCTCGCTCAATTCGTCTACGTTCGGCTCGGCTTGCGTTGGGATCCACTTCAATGATCCCGTCTTCCCCCGCTTCCATTTCGCCGTGGACCACGCCACCTTCCGCATCTGCATCAGGTGCTGAATACTCCAGGTGCTGTGGACGCTGCGGGGCCAATCCCTTTGCCTGCAAGTTCAATGCCGCACTCGCATTCGTTCCCGTAGCGTCAACAAGACCCTCAATTGCCGCTGCCGCTTCCTCTTCGACTTCAGGCTGAACGGCGACCTCGACGTGGAAGAGATAACCAACGGTTTCTTCTTTGATGGAGTCCATCATGGCTGTAAACAAATCGAAACCTTCACGCTGGTACTCGATCAAAGGATCCCGCTGCGCCATTGCTCGCAAGCCGATTCCATCACGCAAATAGTCCATCTCGTAAAGGTGTTCACGCCACTTACGATCCAGCACCGAGAGAATTACTCGACGCTCAAGTTCCCGAGTGACTTCCTCACCTAATTCTTGTTCACGGATGTCATAGGCCCTCTCTGCATCCTCTACGAGCATATTGCGAAGGAAATCGGCGCTTAAGCCACCTATATCCCCACCAGACTCATCGAGCACTTGATCAAGAGTCAACTCAACGGGGTAAAGCGCCTTGAGGGCGTCCCACATGCGCTCTAGGTCCCATGACTCCGGGTAACCCTCACCGGTAACTGAAGTTACATAACCATCGACTGTTGCAGTGATGAACTCTCGAACCTGCTCTTCGATGTTTTCACCCTGCAAAACTCGGCGTCTTTCGTCATAGATAACGAGACGTTGGCGGTTCAAGACGTCATCGTATTTGAGAACATCTTTTCGAATCTCAAAGTTCTGTGCCTCAACTTGACTTTGAGCGGAACGAATAGCGTTTGACACCATCTTGGCTTCAATCGGGACGTCATCTGGGACGTTGAACCGCTGCAAGAATGCATTCACCATGTCAGCTTTGAATAGGCGCATGAGGTCGTCTTCGAGTGAGAGATAAAACTGTGACTCTCCGGGGTCACCTTGTCTACCAGAGCGACCGCGGAACTGATTATCAATCCGGCGAGATTCGTGTCTCTCGGTGCTCAAAACATAAAGCCCTCCCAGCCCGACGACCTCGTCATGCTCGGCCTTCACACTTGCTTCTGCTGCGGCTAGTGCCGGCTTCCAGGCCGCTTCATATCCTTCAGGGTCTTCTACTGGATCTAGTCCCCTGCGAGAGAGGTCAGCGGCCGCGATCGCCTCAGCATTTCCACCCAACATGATGTCAGTTCCACGGCCGGCCATATTGGTGGCGACCGTCACAGCTCCCCTGCGTCCTGCCATAGCGACAATCGCTGCTTCTCGCTCGTGATGTTTGGCATTAAGAACTTCATGTGGGACGCCATTTTTCTTCAACAGTGCCGATAGCTCTTCTGATTTATCAACGCTCGTTGTTCCAATCAAGATTGGCTGCCCTGTTGCATGACGTTCAACAATGTCTTCAAGAACAGCATTGAACTTTGCTTGCGCGGTTCGGTAAATCAAGTCCGCATTATCCTGGCGCACCATGTCACGGTTGGTGGGAATCGGCACAACACCAAGATTGTAAATTTGATTGAATTCAGCAGCCTCGGTCATGGCTGTACCCGTCATGCCACCCAATTTGTCATAGAGCCGAAAAAAGTTTTGCAGGGTAACCGTCGCCAGTGTTTGGTTCTCAGCCTTAATTTCCACCCCTTCTTTGGCTTCAATTGACTGGTGTAGTCCCTCGTTATAGCGGCGGCCTTTCAAAATACGACCCGTGTGTTCGTCAACAATAATTACTTCGCCATCCATGACCACGTAATCGCGATCTTTTCTGAATAATTCTTTGGCCCGAATGGCATTATTGAGATACCCAACCAAAGGCGTGTTCACTGTGTCATACAGATTATCAATTCCCAGTTCGTCCTCTACAAAATCGATTGCCTCTTCATGCACGCCTACTGTTTTCTTTTTCTCATCAACTTCATAATGTTGATCACGCACCATCTTCTTGGCGATACGTGCAAATTCCGCGTACCATTCCGTTGCCTGGTCAGCCGGCCCACTGATGATAAGTGGGGTTCGGGCTTCATCAATCAGGATTGAGTCGACTTCGTCGATCACAGCAAAATTCTGACCACGCTGGACCATCTCCTCAGCAGTCCAGGCCATGTTGTCGCGCAGATAGTCAAATCCAAATTCATTATTCGTTCCATAGGTAATATCTGCTGCATATGCTTCGCGCCGCTGCGCCGGAGTCATGTTGTTAAGAATTGTCCCAACACTGAGCCCGAGGAAACGGTGAACGCGGCCCATCCATTCAGAGTCACGCTCGGCCAGGTAGTCATTAACTGTGACAACGTGAACACCCTTGCCAGAAATCGCATTGAGGTACGCAGGAAGCGTTGACACCAAAGTTTTACCTTCACCTGTGCGCATTTCTGCAATATTGCCCAAGTGAAGTGCCGCACCGCCCATAATCTGGACGTCGTAATGCCGCTGACCCAACGTTCGCTTAGAAGCCTCCCGCACCGTGGCAAATGCCTCCGGCATCAAGTCATCAAGGTGCTCGCCCTGCGCATAACGCTCCTTGAACTCATCGGTGAGTTCGCGTAATTCGGCGTCGGTGAGGTCAACGAAGTCAGATTCAATCGCATTTACCGCCTTCGCAATCCCCTCCAGCTTGCGGAGTGTTTTGCCTTCGCCTGCTCGAAGAATCTTGTCAAGAACGCCCACGTGAAACCTTCCAAGTAACGATTAGATAAAGCAGCAGGTGCCATCGTAGTTCCACAGGCGGAAATTGCCTCTAGCCACCCGGATCCCAGCCCAATAGACATGCCTTATGCGAAATTTATTACAGCAATTCGTGACCGAGCTCAGTGATCTGGTACTTGCCCGAGAATGTATCGGCTGCAGAACTCTGGGAACCCTTATTTGCGCGAAATGCCATGAGACCGTCCGCAATCGGGCGCACATAATGCGGGATTTGAGATTTGATGAACTGGCAGAAGACCTCCGAATCCCATTGGCAATCGCCCACCGCTATACACCGCCGATTGATGCCATGATTTACCGATACAAAGACAATGCGATCCCCGAACTAGCTCAGATCCTTGCCAATCTACTGACCGGGGCAATTGCTCAAATTCCGATCGTTGATCCCCAAAAATCTGGGAAAGTGGGGCCGCTTCCCATCTTGATCCCCATTCCTTCGAGAAAATCATCAATACGCGCACGCGGATTTGACCCAATGATCCTCGTTGCGGATCACTTGGCAAAAGAGGGCTTCCCTGTTGCAACTTGGCTAGTCGATCAACGCGGTGCAGGGCGCTCCAAGGCGCTCAGCACATCAGCTCGCACGTACGCAGCACATAATGCATTCCGGATTGGTCGGATCCCAGATGGTTATGTGCGCAACCCCATTCCAGCAATCGTTATTGACGATGTCACTACGAGCGGGGCAACATTCATCGCGGCTGTCTCCCAACTCCTACTCGCCGGTGTGCATGTAATTGGATGCGCAGCCATCGCAGGAGTGCGTAAAGCGTGAAGCAAACCGTCCTATTAACCGGGATATGCTGCGGCGCTTCCTTGAATTCGCACAATCCATGACTGAGACGAATTTTCATAGATTGAACCATCTGCTGAGGTAACCAAAGTGGGCAACCCTGGTGCGGCGGCTATGGAGACTGGATCCGCGGGCGAACCCTGGGCTTGAACCTCCCCGCGTCCTACGTCAATTTCATAAATTTGAAGCGTTCCCGCAGTCTCAGCACCTATAACTGCAATCGTGTTGGCGCTTGACCATGCTAGGGCGGTTACGGCACTGAGTTTGCTTTCGATTCTAATCGGATTTAATAATTGAATTCGAGTGACATTTGCCGGTGAAGGTCGATCAACTTGGGCGAGCAGTAGTTCAGACCCCGCTTCGGTAAAGACAATGATCGCTGCACGAGTTCCATCACGTGAAGGGGTGATTGACTGAACAAAATCACCCTGCGCAAGTCCCTGAATCTGAATTTCAAAAGTTTCACCTGTCGGCAATAGGGTTTGCGCTGACCCACTTTCACTGACAATCCAAACCGTTGTATCCCCATCAAAAGCGATTGACTGCACTCCGGCTAACGAATCCGGCGAAGGGGTATCGGATTCAAATGTTGAACCGATGACCAAACTGCCCCATAAAAGATCACCATTCGAAGTCGAAGCAATTGCTCGCCTGCCGTTATTCGACACTGCTAATTTCGTCAGGCTGTCGGCGGGCCTTCCAAATTCACCGGGCACTGGAATATTTCCCGAGACTGCTAATCTCACGACTCCTATTTCTGTTGACGCGTAGCCAACAGCATCACTGGGCATACCATTTGGGTTAACTTCTGGCCAGGCGTCGCGCGACTGGGGCGACGCCGTTCCAGGCACACTCAACGGCGTACCGTTGACAGATATCTCAACAAATTGCACCTCGGGCAATTGCCGCAAGGTCCACACGATTTGCTGTGACAACGCCACTCGAGCTGCGTCATTGGCCAATGCCACACTGGCATTGAGGTTGACCCGTGCAATCCCGTTCTCGATGGGTACGGCATCAACTGCCAACTCAACTCCAGCAGGAAATCCTGTCCGCACTACCGGAAAGAGCCATTGATTCGGTCCGTCAATGAGCCGCTGAATCAGTGTCGTTCCCAGGGCTGGACCAATGACAGGGATCAGCCTGGCATCAGGCACCAGTGTCTGGAAACTTGGATTAAAGAAGTACAAAGGAAAACTGCGATAGGCACGATTGACGTCAAAATTAGAGAGCAATAGCCCCGTTGGTGCAAGATTGATTCGCCATTGCCCATCTCTTTGTGAAAGAAAAAAACTCTGCTGCAATTGCGTACCGGGATCTTCAACTGTGTAACGTCCAATATTTGAGATGCGTCCATTTAGGGTCGTGCTAAACAACACAGCCGCCCCAGCTTCAACGAGTGTTGGAACACCGTCATAAACAACTACACCCGAACTTGGGTCCCATTCCTGCGCTGCTTCGGGCGTCAAATAACTTCGGGCAACCGCATGATTATTATCAAATGATGCTGACGACTCTAGAAAGCCTTGCACGATCTCAGTTGGTGACATGCCATCACGTGGCGGCCTAGCGATTACTCGAATAAATTGATTGGCACTCGGGTTTGAGACAAGTTGTCCTTGCTCGATTGGTCCCGCTGTGGGTACTTGAGCCACGAAGGAACCTGGGGCCATTCCACAACCGGTGAGTAGCACGCCAACAATGCCAATGAAGATAATTCTGCGTATCAAGGCCCACTCCTTTGCCATGGAGCAGTATCAAGAGGGTCCCGCGTCCGCACATTAAGATCTGTGTGAATCGCAAGTTCTTCGACGCCCGCTTCACTCCCTAAATTTCCACCCTCAGTGAACCCTTCGGACATTAATAATGGCGAAGTAGTGAAGGCCTCCCCCGCGACCCTTGGCAGTGTCAACCGAAAACAGGCACCGGCATTAGGTTCACCGACCGCCTCGAGCCACCCACTGTGAAGTCGAACGTCTTCCAGTGCGATTGCAAGCCCCAAACCGGTTCCTCCCGTGGTGCGTGCCCGCGCCTTGTCTGCGCGCCAGAATCGGCTGAACACCAGACTGGCTTCTCCCGGCATTAGGCCCACCCCAAAGTCCCGGACCGTAATCGCCACCGCCTCAGGGTTGCCAGCAAGTTCAATGACCACGTCCGTTCCATTGGCATGCTCAATGGCATTATCCACCAAATTCCGAATCACTCGATCGATCCTGCGCGGATCACACTCCACAAAGGCCGGGCGTTCGTAGGCCGCAAACCGCACCTTTAGTCCATTTCGCTCTGCAAGAGGCTCCGTAGCATGAATTATTCGCTCGATCATCGGCACAAGATCTGCTCGATCAATCTCGAGCACGGCAGCACCGGCATCAAAACGTGAAATTTCCAGCAGGTCCACTAGTAGTGATTCGAAACGATCTAGTTGCTGTTGTAACAGCTCGACTGATCGAGCATTGGATGCATCAAATGCTCCACGATCTTCATACATTACGTCGGCTGCCATGCGGATGGTCGTTAACGGCGTGCGCAATTCATGGGATACGTCCGAGACGAATCTCTGCTGGAGAAGTGAAAGTTCCTCCAATTGCCGAATCTGCATGGCCAGATTCTGCGCCATCTCATTAAATGAGGTCGCAAGTTGAGCAAGATCGTCTTCTTTTTTCACCTGCATGCGTTCATTCAATTTCCCCGAAGAAAAACGCCTTGCAATTCGAGCTGCTTCACGCACCGGGACGACCACCTGTCGAGTAACCAGCAAGGTTACGCCAGCAACCAAGATCACCAAGATGATTCCGGCACCCAAGACGGCACTCGACACTAGATCAAGGGTTTCTTGTTCCTGATCAAGATTGAACAGGTAATACAACTCATAAGGGCCAACGGTTGGAACGGTAAGCGGAGCACCCACTATGAGACCGGGCGTGGTTCGCCCGTCGAGAAAGACAATCGGGGCATAGGTCCACGATTGTCGCTTTGTCGTTTCAATTGATTCTCGCAATTCATCCGGGATACTCGACACGGCGACCAAGTTTGTCCCTCGCTCGGGCGCATCTGTATTCGCGTTCGTTGCAAGCAATAGAACATCAAATGCAGAAGGTGAGCCAGAACGCGCGCCTAATGTTGCAATCACACTGTCAACAAGTCGGGCAGCCGAGGGAGTCGCAGGACCTGTGTTGGCTGCATCGAGTAAACGTTGAGCCTCACCCAATCCAGATGACGCCTCGCTGATTGCCGAACGATCCTTTGATTCCAGTAGTCCTGTTGTGACCCGTGACAAGAGTGAAAAGCCAAGAATCGTCACGACTATGGCGCTGAGGACAAGTGTTGAAGTCGTGACACGAAAAATCAGTGAACGGCGCCAGATCTTCCTACCCTGACGAAAGGGAGTGAGGAGTGAATGGATAATTTTCACAATTGCGAAATCACCTTACAGAGGGCCAGCTTTGTAGCCCACTCCACGAACCGTTAAAACAATATCGGGGCGTTCAGGATCATGTTCGATCTTCGCACGAAGGCGTTGCACGTGAACGTTGACAAGCCGGGTATCGGCAGAGTGTCGATACCCCCAGACCTCCTCAAGGAGAGCCTCCCGTGTGAAAACCTGACCGGGTTTACGTGCCAAGCACAGCAGCAGGTCAAATTCAAGGGGAGTTAGTGAGAGGCTGTGATCACCACGTCGCACCGAGTGACCCGTGACATCAATTTTCAGATCGCCAATCTGCAACCCTGCGATGGCTGGCTCTTCATTACGGCGAATCCTGGCACGGATACGTGCAACAAGTTCCTTAGGTTTAAAAGGCTTAACGATGTAGTCGTCAGCACCCGCCTCTAAACCAACCACCACGTCCACCGTGTCGCTTTTGGCAGTTAACATGACGATGGGGGTTCCCGACTCCGAACGAATGAGCCGACACACATCGACGCCATCTTTGCCGGGGAGCATTAAATCCAAGAGCACGATGTCAGGTCTGCTTTCGCGAAAGACGCGCAGTGCATCGGCTCCATTGGAACAGAAGACCGGTTCGAAGCCTTCACCCCTTAACACAATCCCGAGCATCTCAGCGAGAGCCAGATCGTCATCGACGACAAGGACCTTGCCACGTATTCCACCGTCAGTGCGCGAACCTGCACCCATCATGCTCATCCCCCTATGTTGTCACCCTGTCACCGCCTCCACAAGGCCGGACATGCCGGAAACGCAAATGCGGGGCAAATACCCACGAATGGGTACCTGCCCCGCATACAGATGCGAGATGCGAATATCGCTGGTTTTTCTAGTATCGGTAGTGATCTGGCTTGTAAGGACCGGCAACATCAAGTCCGAGGTACTCTGCCTGTGGCTTCGACAATTCGGTGAGGTGCACACCCAGTGCGTCAAGGTGGAGACGAGCAACCATTTCATCGAGGTGCTTGGGCAGAACATGAACATCGAGTGAGTATTCATCCGGCTTGGTAAATAGCTCAATCTGCGCCAATACCTGGTTGGTGAATGAGTTGCTCATGACGAAGGACGGATGCCCTGTCGCATTTCCAAGGTTGAGCAAGCGTCCTTCGGAGAGCATGATAATCGAGTGACCATCGGGGAAAGTCCATTCATCAACTTGTGGCTTGATTGTCTTGCGCTTGATTCCGGGGAAATTAGCAAGACCCACAATGTCGATTTCATTGTCAAAGTGACCAATATTGCCAACAATTGCTTGGTGCTTCATCTGTGACATGTGCTCGGCTGTGATTACGTCGTAGCAACCGGTTGCCGTGATGAAGATGTCAGCTTTGTCGATCACGTCTTCAATCGTTGCCACTTGGTAGCCGTCCATCGCAGCTTGCATTGCGCAAATCGGATCAACTTCAGTGACAATGACGCGTGCGCCTTGCCCGCGAAGTGAATCCGCTGAGCCCTTGCCCACATCACCGTATCCTGCGATAACGGCAACCTTGCCACCGATAAGAACATCGGTTGCCCGGTTAATTCCGTCAACGAGCGAATGGCGACAGCCGTACTTGTTGTCGAACTTGCTCTTGGTAACTGAGTCATTAACGTTAATTGCGGGGAATAACAATGAACCTTCGCGGAACATTTCGTAGAGGCGATGAACACCGGTTGTGGTTTCCTCGGTAACACCGATGATTCCGGCCCCAACGTTCGTCCAGCGCTGTGAATCTTCGGTCAAAGTGCGAGCCAGTGTTTCCAGCACGACCGTGTACTCCTCGGATGTGTTCTCATCGGGCTTGGGAACGACCCCTGCAGCCTCGAATTCTGTGCCCTTGTGCACGAGCAGAGTTGCATCTCCACCGTCATCGAGAATCATGTTGGGTCCCTTGCCGTCTGGCCACATCAGGATTTGCTCCGTGCACCACCAGTACTCCGGCAGTGACTCGCCCTTCCATGCGTACACAGGAACACCCGATGGGCTATCGACTGTGCCGTGTGGGCCAACAACAACTGCCGCGGCTGAGTGATCTTGGGTTGAGAAGATATTGCAGGATGCCCAACGGACATCGGCGCCCAGTTCAACCAGGGTCTCGATCAACACAGCAGTCTGAACCGTCATGTGAAGTGAACCCGTGATGCGGGCACCCGATAGAGGCTTTGTTGTACCGAACTTCTCGCGCATTGCCATCAGGCCGGGCATTTCATGCTCAGCGAGACGGATTTCATCGCGTCCGTATTCGGCAAGGCTTAGATCGGCAACCTTAAAATCTGGGGTTCCATCAGCCTTAAATACATTTCCTTGACCTGTGGTCGTGGCGTTAGCCATTGAAGCTCCTTTTTTTCTTTGCGAATATCTCTCCCTCACTTTCCACGCATGGTGGTAGCAAAATGATTGCGAGATAATTGGGTTTCCACAACAAATTCCAGGGCTCCGGCTGCGTGGCTCTCTTATTGTGCCAGATATCTCATTATTCGCACGTCGGCACACCCCAATCCGGCCTGAAAATTCCCCTTTTAGGCAAAGCCGGTTGCCTCTCAATGGTGGTTCCAGACCTTGAGGTGGGACGCGGGCGGGCCCGTGAAACTGAATCAAATCCGTGCATCAGCGACAAATGATTGATCCAGTGGAATCATCGCGGCAACTGCACCGGGACCATCCACGTGAAGTCGCTCTTCTCGTTAGATACTTGGATATTTGGTGTTCATATTTTTGTGCGAACGATCGCGCAGCGGCCAGCTGCTGAGATTCGAACGGTGGGTTCCGCTGCGGTCAAAACGGCCGCGTTTCCGGGCAAGAGTGTGGTGTCACCGATCTCGACTGTGCCATCCAGACACAAAACTAAACGGAACTGACCTGTCGGTGAATCGATCTGAACCGGAGGTAGCGATAGCGCCCCAATGACCTCGACTCCAAATGGTGCCGCACTCACAGGCGGTAGTGAAGTTTCAAAATCCAGAGCACGCAAAGCAAGTTCAGCATAAATGGGTTTAGGTGTAAGTCCGAGCCGCAGAACGTTATCCGAGGAAGTCATTACTTCAATGCCCGTCCCTGATATGTAACTGTGCGGAATACCTGCGGGAATATAGATGCTGTCTCCGGGAACCAATGAGATCGGCTGCAGAAATACTGCAAGCAATGCTCCTTGATCCCCCGGATATTCGGCGGCAACAGTTGTGTATGCGGAAATTTCACTCTCAGGAAGTCCGGCCGCACGAACAGCCTGCGGAATTGCATCTAGCGTGTCGAGTGGGAATTGGTTGCTGACAAAGTATTCGAACAATTCGCGGCGCGCATCTCTGTGCCTTGGCGAATAACCCTCCGGGAGTTCAAGTGAAAGCGCCGCAAAGATTTCAATTACTTGTTCAAGTGGGCGCCAACCGCACAAGGCGGTGAAGGGTGTTAACGCATAAAGCAATTCGATTTTTTCATGTGGGTCAGCAAATGCACTCGCAAACTTCTGCGTGTTATTGAGTTCGGAGTAGCCCTCAAGGGCGAAATCGCTGTGCGGGTGAACTTGAACGGACAGTGGTTTGGCGGCCGCCAGAATCTTGACCAAAACTGGGACTTGATCTCGGTTAAGGACCTGCTCCAATGTCAGGTCTGAATCAACAATTTGTGATGCTCCACTGGGGTGTACTCCGAACCAAAGTTCCGCCTGTGGCTCCAAGCTCTGCCCCTTGTCAAAGTGCGCCAACCAGGGTGAGAGCCCTCCCGGGATTCCCCACTCATAGTTTTTAAGTGCACCGCTAATCACCTGCATGAGTCACGTTCACCTCGTTCATTCATGTGAGAAGCATGACAGGAATTCCGTCGCGCACGGGGAAATGAGCGTCACATACCGTGCACACAAGTTCGGGAGCCTGGGTATTAGGTCCGGCAATGAGCGCTCCGTGAGCCGGACACGGGCAAGCAAGGACACTCCACAACTCGGATGCAATTCCAAATGGTGCCGTGAATACCGGATCAGCTGGTGCATTCATAATATTCAAAACTGTATCTCGAATTTGCTGCATCTGCGAAAGGTCACGCGCTTCAACATTCAGGCGCAGCAGCGGCTCGGTATTACTGGCGCGCACGTTGAACCACCAAGTGTCAGAAGACACCGTTAAGCCATCAAGTTCGTCGTGGTCATACTGAGAATATTGCGAAGTGATTTCAGCGATGACACTGGTTTGATTGTCAACACGAGTATTTATCTCACCACTTGCCACATAACGATTGAATGGAGTCATTAAACTTGAGAAAGTTATTTCCGGCGCCGTCTCACCCAGTGCCGCGATGCAATGTAGAGCCGCGAGCATGCCTGAGTCCGCCCGCCAAAAGTCGCGGAAATAGAAATGACCCGAATGCTCCCCTCCAAACACGGCATTTGTCTTGGCCATAGTCTCTTTAATAAATGAGTGACCAACACGAGTGCGAATAGCGGTGCCACCATTTTCTGCAATAACTTCTGGAACAGTTCGAGAAGTGATCAGATTATGAATCACATTGCTACCTGGATACCGGGCTAATTCGCGGGTGGCGATCAACGCGGTGATCGCCGATGGAGTTACTGCATCACCGTTTTGATCAATGACAAAGCAGCGATCCGCGTCACCATCAAATGCGAGTCCAAGATCTGCCTTGTGTTCCACAACAGCCTTTTGCACGTCAAGCAGATTCGCGGGTTCAATCGGATTCGCCTCATGGTTAGGGAAACTTCCATCAAGTTCGAAATACATCGGAATGATTTCCAGTGGAAGACCCGGCAGCCCAGCCTCTGAACCCAAAACCGCAGGCACCGTCAAACCGCCCATGCCGTTTCCTGCATCAACGACGATAGTGAGATGTCGTCCATTTTCAACGGGGACAAGTTCACGCAAGTACCGCGCGTATTCGGGAAGGACATCGCGCTGGGATGCGCTCCCTAAGGGGTGCATGAGTGAATCGGCTGCACGCTTCGGGTCCACCGAGCCGCTAGAGATCAATTCCGAAATTTCACGCAAACCCGAATCTTGACCAACGGGTGCAGCACCTGCCCGACACAATTTAATGCCGTTGTACTCCGCCGGATTGTGGCTTGCCGTGAACATTGCACCCGGCAGATTCAAACTCCCCGAGGCGAAATACAAGCCATCGGTACTGGCCAAACCAATCTCGATGACATCGCAGCCGGCTTCGCGGACACCTTGAGCGAATGAAGCGACCAGAGATGGTCCGGAGGGACGCATGTCGTGTCCAACAACAACAGCTCCCGCGCCTCCATCCAATGCTCGGATGCCCAGCACCTCAACAAACGCTGTACCGACGGCGTGGGCCAGATCCTCGTCCAACTGATCTGGGTAGGTGCCCCGAATGTCATAGGCCTTAATAATTGCACCAAGATCACGCTCACGAAGTGAAGTCACTGTCTAAACCTACCGTTCAGCGCCTTGCGAATGGGAATCTGGGAATTATTGCTCGGGCGTTACAAGTACACGCAAATGGCCTCGCCGGGCAACCTCAACCGTTTTGCCCGATATCGTGGCAGCGGCTTCTCGTTCCAGATAGCGAGGTCTGGCCGCCTCCCGCACCGCATCGGCTAAAGCTTCCAGATCATCAGAAGACGGCTTTAAAGCATCCGCATCAGGTGTAATACGAACTATTTCCCAGCCTCTAGGAGCAGTGAGGCGTTCACTGTGCATCAGGCACATGTCGTAACAATGTGGTTCGGCGTAGGTGGCCAACGGCCCCAGGACTGCGGTCGAGTCGGCATAAACATAAGTCAATGTAGATACCGCAGAGCCATTACATGATGGCTTCGAGCACCGGCGTCTACTCATCTCACGGACGTTAGTAGCAGATGAGGGTTAACTCGTGGCGGCGCGCCGAACAGCGATACCTTCATTCTGTGCTGCACTGGGAACGGAGACCTCGATGCGCAAAGCACTCCATGGATAACCCGTTATCAAATCTCCGAAACGCGACTTCTCTCGGATCCGGTGTGCGAGCAAAACAGGTCCTGAATCTTGCACCGGGGTGACAATCGCGGTGTACCAATCAATGTCCGTTGGTGGGTCCAATTTAATATTTCGAAGCTTTCCCGCTGCGACCTTTATTCGCCGAGGATCTGTGGGTTCACCAACACTTTTTCCACCGCGAAACGGCAGTAACACGATGTCAATTTCAACGTCACCCTCGGGAGCGCTAATAGCCAATCGGACATCGGTTGATTGACGTACGGGCAATCCTGAAACTGCCGCAGGCCCCGAAATTGGCTGGGCCCCTGCACTGAAAGCGGTTTCATCTTGCACTCGGTTGCCACCAAAGAACTGGCGCATCCCCACGACAATCGGTTGGTCTGACGTCAATTCCAAAGTTGCCGGCAGTGAACCATCGGGAGTTTGCGGTAAAGCTGTTGTCATATCGCTCGTGACTACTGCGCCCGCAGTGACCGTAAAAGAGTTGCGTTCGGCTGGCTCAAATGTGCCATCGGGAGAAATGACACGTACGGTGACATTTGCATCATTCTCGCTCGTGGAAACGATGGAGAGGACGCGCGAACCAAGCCCGTTGATCACACCCGGGACATAGACCTTCTTCGCAGGCAATGCCGACTGTGGAATCCAGTCTGTTCCAATGGATTTCAGACCCGATCGCTGCTCGTCGTTTACAGAGGCCCCGATTCTTCCTGTTCGCGCAAGAACATGGAACGCCGTCGCGGCAACGCCTGGGGCAAGCACATCAAGTTGCACCGTGGTTCGATCGAGCGGCGGGATTACAAGGCCCCTGCCGGCCGGCGCATCAATGATTCCATCAGGTCCGTGAATGATTAAGTCAACGACAGCTGCAGTGTCGTCAGGATTTACCAAGAGAACACGGGTTTTTCGGCCAGCGATTGATCCGCCACCAACGAACCAAAACTCCGAGGCGGCTGGGGCGCATGCCGTACTGGCCATTCCCCGACCTTGTCCGCTTGGATCGCGGCCCCACTGATCGGCAACTAGACCAGGAGCCAGTGAGCCTTCCCCGTAGGCTCGAATTGCCGGCAACCGATCACCGAAAGCTTCAATTTGACCCTGCTCCCCCGGTGCCGCGATGCGTGAACTCGCCGATTCCTTTCCCGGCAAGGTTTCAATTCCTGCTGAACCTGGGCCAGAGTCTTGTCCCGGTTGTCCTGGGACAACCCCTGCAGTAACTCGGACCCCAAGGTCTCCGCCGGCACCCGGTTCAGGGCATAACAGCACCGCCGAACCAATTGGTTCGATGGTGATGGCCCCTTCCGAAGCTTTCGGTTGATCCACTTGGACGATTGTAGAAATTCCCATCACAAGCCCTGCCGCGATCACGACAATAACGGGAGCGAAAAAGCGATTGCGCAACAGCGACGAATCGAGATTAGACACGTGCATCACCGCTCTCACTCATATGGGAGATATCTGGGGAAATATCAAGATCGGGATCTACTTCAACTCGTGTGCGCGATGGCAATGCAATCACAATGAGAGAAAGCACTATAAAAAGTTGAGCCAGCAGCCAGAACTTGCGTGACGAGTCATCGAATGAAACTTGGACATTAGGACTTCCGGTCGGAATCTCGAATGTTGCTGACCAATTCAATAGACCCTCTGTTGTCACAGATTCCAATTCACCTGCATTCCAGCGCGAGTCTGCGGTCGCCCCAACGTAAAGGACACGCGTGCCGGATCCTTCGGGCAAAGTTTGTTCAATATAAGGATCCGTCCCCAGGTTTTCCGGAGAAGCTATTCCAATGGGTGATCTAGTCACACCATCACTGATACTCGACCTAGAAGTTACACCTGAAACCCGCCAGAGCACTTCGCCATCGGAACTGGCAAGACGGCGCAAACCCGGCTCAGAATCCAGAATGGGCACTATTTCCTTGGATGACCCGGGGGCCAACAGGACGTATCGCACCCCGTATCCACCCAGTGCGGCGATTTCTTCGCCACCACGACCCGATGCCATTGCAGCAACGAATGGGTCAATTGCGCGCCACACGTCGGCCTCCGGTGGCGTGTCGGCATCGCCTAAACGCAGTCCGTCACCATTGATCAAGGTGTACTCGATGCTTCCCGCTGGCAACTGGGTGAGCATGAGGGTTCGTGGAGCCTGTGGGCCGAATGCATCGGCTGCAACGAACGCTGGCACAGCAGAAGGGGATGTGCGCGCGAGCACACTGGTACTTGCCGGGACAAGCCAAATCAAGGAAAGCAGTGGTGCCGCAAGTGCGGCAAGAACCGCAATCGCTGCAACGGGTTGCCCAATGCTGAAACTTTGGCCGATGAACCGTGTGCGCAGCCCCTGTGCGCCAAGTGCTGCGGCAGCAATCAGCATCAGACCGATAAATAATGTTGCAGGTCCGGGCCAGGTGCGCATTTGTGTGGTGGCACCGGCGGGTGTGAAAAGGAAAACAACTTGAATGAAAGCAAACAGCATCGCAACCCAGGCCGCGAGAATTAATAGTACGGCCACGGAGCGTCGATCTGTTCGTAACAGTGCAAGGACTGCGGCAAGCACTACGCCGATTGTTATAACAATGGGTGAACTTCCTGGTCCACCAGGATGTACAAGGAAAATGTCAATCATCGAAATACTTGGGTCCGTCAGTGCCACCGAGTTCATGCCCGGTTCAAAAAAGAACTGCGCGGGATTGAGTAGTAGCGCAAAACTCCACGGAACTAGGGCTATAAAAGATGCGCCAAATGCGATTGCCACTTTGATGACTGTTTGCCTGCTGCGGCTGATGAAAACGGTCGCCAAGATCGCGCAGGCCAAAAGAATGAGCCAGAGCGAAGGTGAAAAGGCTAGGAGCAACCCCAGGAGGAGTGCTGTTCCGGCCGCCCTTCTTTTAGTTGACCCCGGGGTAAACATGCGAACACCTGATCGCAGGGTGAAAGGCAAAAGAAATGCAGCAAAACTGATTCCCAGTCGCCCCTGCGCGAGTGCGCCCGTCATGGCTGGCAATAGGGCGTAGGTTGCTGCGCCCCAAAAACGAATGGCCTTGCTAGGGATGAGATCGCGGGAGGCAAAGTATGCGGCCCAACCGGCCAGAGGAATTGCTAAAAGCAAAATGAAGGTCACCGCGGCAGTGGCCTTGCCCAACATCAAGGTTGACAGGGCAGCAATCACTGCTAGGTAGGGCGGTGAATCACTGACTGAACCCGGCCCAACGTTGTGCCATCCCTGAACATAGAAGCTCCACAGATCTGAGGCGCCCCACGGGCTAGGTAGCAACGCACCGCCTTGGATAACTCCGTCACCGAGCCATAAGGAGCGAGATGTAATTACGGCCACGAGTGTCAGCAACACAATCAATCCGACACTGGGCTTGCGAAGCACCCGCTTCAGTACACCCGTTGAGGACTCCTCCAGATAGGAAGCATCTTCGTCGATAGGTCCAGAGTCAAGTGCGCTCAATGTGTTGGTCGTTGCACTGCTAGTTGTCGCAAGCCCCGTTGCAGCCTCACCGAGGGAACGAATTTGCTCCCATGTACTGGGTCGAAGGTGTCGAACGACCGATGCAGGCTCAGTCGAGGTGGACGCCACCAACTCACGGGACCGCCGTAACCGCGATGGGTGCGCGACCACGGAAAAGATCGCCCCAAATTCGGCCTTAGCGTCGTTGACGTCTTTTCCCAAAAGATAGACGAAAGAGCGAATCGCACTGCCCAAAAATAGGCGCAACCCAAGGAGCACTGCACCAATTCCACCGGACTGGGCTAGGAGTACATAAATTGCGGCCGCTCGATCAGCCCGCAGTAGACGAGCACTTGCCTCATTTCCGCTTTTCCCTGACCCTTGATGATCAAGCCGGCGCCCATGGGCTGAGGCTTCACGGTGATGTAATCGAGCGTCGGTAGCCACGATCACACGTTCGCCCATTCGGTGAGCTCGCCAACATAAATCTAAATCATCACGGAACAGCGGGAGTTCTGGATCAAAGCCACCAAGGGCATCGAAAACATCGCGCCTTATGAGCATTCCGGCGGAACTTACAGCTAGGACATCGCGATCGCCATCATGTTGGCCCTGATCGTGTTCCCCCCGTTCAAGCCCGGTGACTCTCCTTCCGTCTGAGGTAATCCCGACACCCACTTCCAGCAGAAGTCTGCGGTCATGCCATCCTAAAATTTTCGGTCCCAGTACAGCCACGCTTGGTTGACGATCCGCCGCTAAAAGTAGCTGTTCAAGTGCGGTTGAATCAGGCGCACTGTCATCGTGCAACAACCAAATCCATTCAATCGTCTCCGCGGGCCGGGAGTCTGCGGCAAAATCGGGACGTGGAACTAGGGCCAGACCTGCATTAACGCATGAGCCAAAACCTGGATTCTCGTTGAGGACGACAACTCGATCCGCACCCAAACTGCGTGTCAGGATTTCGCGCGATGCATCCGTTGAATTTGCGTCAACCCCAACAATTACCTCGGGGGGACGCGTGGTTCGGGCTAGCTGAGTCAAAACTGCCGGCAACCAAGTTTCTCCGTTGTGTGAAACCAGTACCGTCGAGACAAAATGGGAGCGGGAGATTACATCTTCTGTGTGTGATTCCTCTTCGAATTCGAAGCTGACATCTTGATCGAACCATGGGGAGTCCGGACCACTCGCGGCTTCCGGCTCAATTAATGATTCGCTCACCAGCACACTCTATGTCGCCCGTCCGAATGAGCGGGCCACCCGCCATGAGGACTTGCGGTTCGTTTTCTAAGAGATCGCTAGTTTCTTCAGTCGGCGGCGCTCACGTTCAGATAGTCCACCCCAAATTCCAAAACGCTCGTCTTGTTCGAGAGCGTATTCCAAACAATCAACTCGCACCTCGCAGGAGAGGCACACTTTCTTGGCCTCACGGGTACTTCCGCCCTTTTCAGGGAAAAAAGCTTCAGGGTCGGTCTGTGCGCATAGGGCCTGCTCCTGCCACGCGAGTTCCTCAACGTCGGAAAGGGGCACCAACCCCAACACAACTCCTTGAGCTTGACGTGTGTCAACCACAGTTAATTCCTCCTCGACCCGAAAAACATTTTTTACCCGTAAACTTTTTTTCACTTGTGCAGCAGTTGGTTCTTGGCAATAGTCACCGTTTTTAAAGTTACTACGCTGTATTACAGGGGTGTGATTCACAAACGTCAAGCCGAAAACGGACATTTCAGACACAATTCTTAAATATTCTAAAAAAAATCCACTTTTTTGGCGTGTCGGCGTATTTTTGTCCCCGCCCAGGGGGACATGTCTTGTCCACTTGAGCGGACGGAACAATGCCGAGAAACTACGCCGAAAAACTGTGATGAAAAACTATGCAAAGATGGCGCAGTGAAAATCACAGCATTAGCCGGCGGAATTGGCGGAGCCAGATTTTTACGCGGACTGACTCAGTCTGTCAAAGTCACCCGCGACGTAGAAGTCACCGTTATTGCAAATACGGGTGATGACATCTGGGTACACGGCGTCCGGGTCTGCCCCGACCTTGACACGGTGATGTACACCCTCGGTGGTGGTATCAGCGCTGAGCGCGGATGGGGCCGCGAGGGAGAGACTTTTACCTCCAAGGAAGAACTCGCGATCTACGGTGTTGAGCCAACTTGGTTTGGTCTAGGTGATAAAGACCTGGCAACCCACCTGATTCGCACAACGTCGCTGAACGCGGGATACCCACTCAGCGAAGTAACACAAGCCTTGTGTGATCGCTGGAAGCCAGGAGCAACGTTGATCCCAATGTCGGATCAACGTTGCGAAACCCACGTTGTTGTTGATCACCCCGAAACGGGGGCGCGAGTTGCGATCCACTTTCAGGAGTGGTGGATTCGATATGGAGCCAAGCTGCCTGCCCACGAGTTCATTCAGGTTGGCCTAGCCACAGCACAACCTGCACCCGGGGTTATCGATGCAATCAACAACGCCGACCTAATTATTTTGCCTCCAAGTAATCCGGTCGTATCAATTGGAACGATTCTGGCTGTTCCCGGAATTATTGATGCAATCCGAAGTACGTCCGCACCGGTCATCGGCTTGTCCCCCATAATTGATAACGCACCCGTACGTGGAATGGCTGATGCATGCCTGCGAGCAATCAATGTTGAGACGAGTGCTTTGGCGGTTGCGCAGCATTATGGCAGCAGATCAAATGGCGGGATTTTGGATTACTGGCTGATCGATCAACGCGATTCAGATTCGCTCGGGGAGATTGAACAACTCGGAATCACCGCTCGCGCTATCCCACTTTTGATGACCGATGTTGATGCCGCCGGTGCCATGGCAAATTCCGCCCTTGACCTAGTACTTGGCAATTAAGTCAATAAATAATTAAGGACTGAAATCGATGCACACGAATGCTGGCGTCCAGGTTTATGGGTTACCGACTCTCCACCAATTTGTCTCAGGTGACGACCTAGTCGCGATATTCCTTGAAGCGCTGGGCCCTGAAAATAGTTTGCAAGACGGCGACATAATCGTGATCACCAGCAAGGTTGTTGCAAAGTGTGAAGGTCGCGTAGTCACGGGAGTTGCTGACCGTGAAAATGCTATCAAGGGCGAAGCGAAACGTATTGTTGCAACAAAAATCCATGCTCGGGGCGTAACCACAATCGTTGAAACTCACAATGGATTAATTCTTGCTGCTGCGGGTATCGATGCAAGCAATACAGAACCCGGAACAATCGTGCTACTCCCCGTCGACCCTGATCGCAGTGCTCGAGAGATTCGCGAACGGTTTGAGCAAGTGACCGGATTGCGGCTTGGTGTTGTAATTACCGACACTCTCGGCCGCGCCTGGAGACTTGGAGTCACTGACCACGCAATCGGTGCCGCAGGAATAACTGTTCTCGATGACCTGACCGGCAAACCCGACGCATTCAACCGAACATTAGAGATGACCGTTGTCGCCGTAGCCGACGAAATCGCTGCTGCAAGTGAATTGGTCCGACCAAAAGACTCACTCACACCATTTGCTTTCATCCGTGGACTGGAACACTTGTTAACTCTTGATCACGGGCCCGGTGCGCGGGCAATTGTGCGTCCAACAGAGGAAGACCTGTTTTCCCTTGGTACCGCTGAATCAATTGCATTGGGTGCGCAACGAGCAGTAACCGATCGACGAACGGTGAGAAATTTCCAAGAGCAACAAGTACCAGAATTAATTATTGATCAGGCAATCGAGGCGGCAATTACCGCGCCCGCGCCGCATCACAGCACTCCTTGGAGATTCCTCGTTCTCAATTCCGGCGACAATGAGCAAAGCGATATTCGAATCGCACTCCTTGACGCAATGGCGCAAACTTGGCAGCGTGACTTAGAAGCCGAAGGCAAACCACACGAGGAAGTGGTGAAGCGCATTGCCCGCGGCAACATATTGCGCACAGCGCCTTGTGTCGTTTTAGCCTTCATGGATCTTGCTGCGGGCGCGCACACATACCCCGAAGTTGGCGGCCGCAATAGCAATGAACGGGATATGTTCTTGGTCGCCGGAGGCGCCGCCGTTGAAAACTTTTTGATCAGTATTAGCAGCCAAGGCTACGGATCGGCATGGATTTCCTCAACGCTCTTTTGCCCAGAAACCGTGCGAGAGCATCTTGGGCTCCCAGAAACATTTACTCCCTTGGGCGCAATAGCAATTGGTTTGCCAGCAACGAGTCCGAGTCAACGACAGAGCCGGGCTGTCAAAGACTTCTTGATCAATTAGCGACTCACTGATCAGAGGAAAACCGAACGGCTAAATCATTGATTTGCGCATTAGCCCACACTCGGGCGCCATTACGCAGTTCATTTCCATTCCCAATTTTCGCATAATCACCAACCACACTGTCGCGGATCACACACGAGTCTCCGATAACGGCTCCTTGGCCAATTATGCTGTTCGAAATAGTGACATTGGCACCGATTACAGCGGAGTCAAAAATCACACTCGCGCTGATATCTGTATGTGCTCCAACCGTGGATCCTGCACCAACGGTTGTGCCACCGTGAATAAGAGCTGAGTCAGAAACAAGCGCTCCAGCAAGAATGAGTGACTCGCCTGGAGCCGTGACAGCGGGCGATGGCGCATTTCCCAGCACAAGGTCAACTGAACCCGCAACAAAATCCATTGGCTTACCGAGGTCCAGCCAGTAGCCTGAATCAACGACACCCATGACAAGGCGATCAGATGCTAAGAGTTCCGGGAAAATCTCACGTTCAACAGAAACAACACTCCCCTGAGGAATCGCCTCAATCACCGAGCGAGTGAATACATAACAGCCCGCATTAATTTGGTCTGTGACGATCTCTTCAGGTGTTTGTGGTTTTTCAAGGAATTGGAGCACGCGACCGTCAATCGACGTTGGAACGAGGCCATAGGCTCGGGGGTCTTCAACGCGAGTTAAATACAGTGTGACATCTGCCGCACTGTCTTGATGCGTAGAAACCAGCCCATCGATGTTCAGACCTGTGAGTACATCTCCGTTGAAAATTACCACCGGATCATTTGGGCCGCCCTGCAGGAAACTGGAGGCAAAACGAATGGCTCCCCCCGTACCCAGCGGTACCTCCTCCGTGGCAATTACAACTTCGATCCCCAAATCGGCGTCTGCAATGAAACTGGCGAAGACCTCGGCACGGTAACTGGTTGCCAGCACGATCCGGGTGATCCCGGAATCACGTGCTCGAAGAATCTGATGAACGGTAAAAGGAACACCAGCCACCGGAAGCATTGGCTTGGGAGTATTAATCGTCAAGGGACGCAGTCGAGATCCTTGGCCGCCGACGAGGAGGATTGCTTCGCGCATAGGGGCAGCCTGCCATAGTGCGAGCCTGCATAGTGCGCGCATGGGTCTACCGCGCGCACGTACGCTCAGGGGGTGGAGTCGCAAAAGGTTCGGGATATCTGGCAATTACTCAACAATTTTCCCGACCCCCAACGTCCGTTCATAACAACAAATTTCACTGATACGGGTCGCATTGAACTGTCCGTTACCACTTTTCTCAATGGTGCAGCCAAGTCCGCGAATGCCTTCCGTGACGTAATTGATGCCGAGCCGGGTACGGACGTGCAGGTCGATCTGGGGTGGACCTGGCAGCAGGCGGTGTGGCAGGCCGGTGCCTTGATCTCCGGAAATCACCTCGTGACCCAAAACCCTGAAGTGATGATCATTCCCGCCGGGCAACCCAGACAGACCGATTCGTTCGAAGTGTTTGGCATCTCAACGGATGGCTGGGGTAGACCACAAGGTTGCGAAGGTGAAATTACAGCTGAAGTACTGGGCCAACCTGATGGGTGGATGTACCCCGAGTTTTTTGCATGGCAACAAGAAATAGTTGAATCGGCACGCCAATGGGGTCTTCAGAAGGGGGTGAGCGTGAGTGCGCGAATTGGAATCGACACGAGCAATACGGAACCGAATATTTTCATTCCGTTCTTGCTGCCATTAGTTTTCAGTGGATCAGTTGTTCTGAGCGACAATCTCAATGAGCACCTCATTGAGCAAGAACAGATAACTTGCGTGCTTGCGTAAAAGGTTACGAAACCGTCACCGTGATGACCGGACTCACACCAGCTGCTTGGCGGTTGTCAACAACAACCAGTCGATATAGATAGGTCGCACCAGCAGGTGTTGCTTTCTTCACGGTGAATGCGATCTTGCCGCGAGACTTTGTCTTCGTTGTGCCAACGGTTTTCCACTCACCGGTTTCAGGGTCACCACTCACGAGCACCTGACGCCAGACTGTGAGACCTTTTTTTCCGGGCCGCATCTTGGCTGCAATAGTGAAGCGTTTCCCTTCCTTCTTGCTCACGGCCGCGGGACTTATCAGTGAGACTGTGCGTTGCTTAACGCTAGGAACAACACCTATGGCAAGTTCGGTACTCGTTCCGACAATTGCTCGCGCCTTGGTAGTAACAACCCGATACACCTGTGTGGTCGAAGGTGGCCAGGGATCCTTGACCTTGAATGTGACCTTGCCCTTGGCTTTGGTCTTCTTTTTCACAAGAGTTTTCCAGTCCTCACCAACACGCTGCTGTAACCACACGCGCAGTCCTTTTTTAGCTGGATCAACTTTTGCCTTGATTGTGAACGGTTTCCCAGCTCCCTGATCAACTTTTGCTGCGGTGAGAAGTGCAACGGACCTTTCACTGGCGGGTTCTGAGACAACGGGCTCGGGTGCGCTAGGGGCAACCGGCTGGGCTACGGGGATGCCTGCATTTCCGTCAATCGCAGTGACGTAGTTCGATTTAAGTCCAAACATGCTTCGCATCTCATTACCTGTTTTTGTCACAACAGTGCCATCAGCAAGTGTTGCCGCCAAGACCTTTACAGCGCCGGCGGTAGTCCGCTCGGTCACTGCCAGTTGCCATACCCCGGGCACACCAAATGCTTGGGATGCTTGAGCTTGAGTGATTACTTTGCTCCACGACGCATCAGGATTGGATGGATCCAGCGAATAAGGATCCGGGACGGAGATTAAGTACGGGAATGTCTCTCCCCCCCAAACTTCGGCAACGGCTTGTGATGCACCTCCGTTGGACGAGGAATAAAAAGCTTTAATTGCTATTCCATCTTGCAGAATCGCAAGTCCGGTCGTAGGTGATGCATGGGTTGCGTTTACTGCCGCTACCCAGCGATCCCCTTGAGCGCTCGCCTGTTTAGTCCAACCGGTAAAGGCTTGATCTGAGAAAGGTCCATAGCCGTCATCAAGGTGGCAATTACAACTCTTGCGCAGTCCCGCATTGATCTTGGAAAGTGCGTAAGTTCGAGCAGCGAGCACCTGTGACTGGAGTGCCGCGTCAGGCCACGAGTTTGGCACCTCTGACACTCCATACAGGTATTCGTCATGGAGCCTTAATCTGTTGACCGCATTGAGTTTTACTTTGCCACCAACGGTTACAGGCGTTACTTCAATGTAGCCATAACGGAATCGACTTCCCTGTTGAGATAACCCGCGAGCCCTATTCGTTACATGAACAAGGGAGGCGCCTAATGGCCGGGCAGTGGCCGACGGGCCTTGACCGATAACGCTCGCGGCTCCCCCAGTAATCCGGACAACTTTGACCTGACCACCTGCGCGTTGAAACCGAAAAATATCTGTCGGGTTACCCGTGGTGGTGACACCTCCAACGGACACTTCAAGGGCGCCGCCGGTTGCATCCAATGCTTCACTTTGCATGTCAACCCGTGTTTTTTGGTACTCAATATTGACCGAAATTTCCATGTCATCCTGTACCGGCGAGACTTGTGTTCCCGGGTAGTAATAGGTGACTATCGAGCCAGCGTCCATTCCGGCATTGGCCATTGCTCGCGCTCCCCATTGGGAGAGCCCAACTCCGTGTCCGTATCCGGAACCTGTGAGCGTGAAATTCTCTGGAGGGGCGCAGGGATCCGGTGGCGAATCTGCAGTTGCTAGTACCCGTGCTTGGCCCACCCACGGATAGAGGGCTTCGCCATTACCTGTTGAGTTCATGGTCACCGTGTAGGTACCGGGTGGAACCGGTTGACCTGCATCATTATTTTTATCCCACTCAATACCGAGTGTTCCTGGTTCACCTTGGCCACCACTCATGGTGCGAACAACATCGCCGCACTGCGAACGAACAGCTATGTTCCATTGCAATGGCGCATTAGTCACGGCGGCTATGCGCACAGGTTGAGCTTCTCCCCAATTGGCCGGTGCGGCAGCAGGATTAATCATGCTTGCACCCATTTTGGCCCCTGCAGCGGCACGAATCGCGGGAAGTTGGGCCTCCAGATACTTCCCCGGGCAAGAGGTTGAACCAATGTCACCGTGGCCACCAACAACCAATGCGGTCGCGCTTTGTCCAGGTTTGTACTTTGAAGTTCCGGCTCCGGAATCAGAAACCAGTGTCGTTTGTCCATTGGGATCACGGTGATTCATCGATAATTTCCACGCAAGCAGGGACGAAACCGAGTCAACCATGGCAACCATTTCAGGATCATCGGGTTTAAACGTTTGGAAGTTTCCTAAGGCCGAGATCGCAAAAGTTTGGTCATTGAAACCAGCCGTATGCCCTCCAACAACAGCCTTATCCATACCGCCACCGCGGCCTTCGTAAAGTCGACCGAACCGGTCAACAATGAAGTTGTACGCCATGTCGGAGTACTTCAAACCCTTCGTAAAGTACGTGTACAAGTTTCGCATTTGTGCGGGTGCTTCTTCTGGCGAGTAATTGCTCTTACTCGCGGTGTGATGAATGAACGCCGCTTTAATTGTTGGTGCAAATTTAGGTCCACTTCGTCGCAGACTTTCGTCGGCACCCCATTCGGATCTCGAGATGATCGCCGGCATTGGCGCACTTATTGTGCTTGCTGCGACCGTACTCATGGGTCCCGAATTTGTTGAATCCAGATCAGGTTCAGGAATGGCCGAGTCAGAACTAATCGTCGGGGAATCGAGTAAAACCATTGACGGATCGGTGACTTCAACACCGTCGGGTGTGTCAATGCGAACTTCAACACCGGTTGCCGAATTGGTCAGTAATGGCTGCGTTCCGTACAGAATATTTTCGGCCTCGGCACCATCGGGTTGGTCCAGAGAAATTTCAAGCGGCGTCCATGAACTCCATCCAGATTCTTCCTGTACACGTACGAGAACGCGGGTACCCTCGGCGAAGGGCTCGGCCGATGTGACCCCTACCAGAGTAAATGGTTTCGTCTCTATATTGCGTGTTGCCAGTACGGGCTCAAGATCGGTGAATTGATCAACCTGGTGCGCACCAGATGAATCATCACCGTGCGAATC
>JAFMCP010000058.1 GCA_017857705.1 Candidatus Nanopelagicales bacterium | reverse complement strand
ACAACGAAATGCGTACCGAACTCATGGCTGGGCAATACCTCGACCTACTCGAACAAGCCCGCGGTGGCGGCTCCGTAGAACGAGCCCTACGAGTTGTTCGATACAAATCGGCGAAGTACACAATCGAGCGGCCCCTACACATCGGCGCGGCACTTGCACTCGCCCCCCAGGAAGTCTTTGATGCCTACACGGGTTATGGACTTCCCCTTGGTGAGGCTTTCCAACTGCGCGACGACATCCTCGGGGTTTTTGGGGATCCGGAGGTCACAGGTAAGCCTGCAGGTGATGACTTACGTGAAGGAAAGCGAACGGTTCTCATTGCAATTGCAACAGAAAGAGCAAATGCGGTTCAACTCAATTCATTACATGAACTCTTGGGCGACGAACACCTTTCCAGCAGCGGCATTGAAACCCTTCGGGAAATAATCTGCGACACAGGGTCCCTCGATTACACCGAGAATTTAATTTCTCAGTTATTAGAGGAATCTCTCAGTGCACTCGATGCTGCACCCCTTGACCAAAGTGCGGTAACCGCACTCACAGATCTTGCCCACAAATCAGTTCAAAGGAGCCTGTAAACACATGTCGAATTCGCTCATTAGTCGGATACTCCCCACCCAAAGAACCGTGACTGGTCCAACCGACAATGTCATTGTTGTGGGGGCAGGCCTTGCTGGCCTTTCGGCGGCTATGCGCTTAGCAGGTGCGGGACGTACCGTGACGATTGTCGAACGTGAGGCCATCCCTGGTGGTCGCGCTGGACGAATCGAGATGAAGACGGAGAGTGGCACCTATCACGCCGACACGGGTCCAACCGTTTTAACAATGCCTGACCTCATTGCCGACTGCTTCGATGCTTTGGGTGAGAACATGGATGACTGGCTCACCCTCGAACCGGTGGCACCCCTGTATCGAGCATTTTACGCGGACGGATCAGTTCTTAATGTCCACAGTGACGTGGACCAGATGGCCCAAGAGATTTCTGAAGTCATTGGTGACGAGGAAGCTCAAGGTTTCCGGAAATACGTTGACTTTGTCTCCAAACTTTACAAATATGAGATGAAGGATTTCATCGATCGCAACATTGACTCGCCACTTGACCTACTCACGCCTGATTTGGCTAAACTCGTTGCAATTGGTGGATTTCGCAAGCTTGCGCCAAAGGTGCGGGACTACATGAAAGACCCCCGGACCGAGCGCGTTTATTCATTCCAAGCAATGTATGCCGGACTGTCGCCCTATGACGCCCTCGCAATTTACGCCGTAATCGCCTACATGGACTCTGTTGCTGGAGTCTTCTTTCCCAAGGGAGGCATGCATTCGGTTCCGAAGGCCATGGCAGCCGCGCTGGAAAAGAACGGCGTGACCATTAAATACAACACAACGGTGGAATCAGTAGTTCACAGCGGCGGACGTGCATCTGGCGTGCTCACCTCCAATGGTGAATTCATGGAGGCCGACGTCGTCGTTCTTAACCCAGACCTTCCTGTTGCTTACCGTGAACTTCTCGGCACTGAGCCGTGGTCGGTTAAGCGCCTGAATTACTCGCCATCATGTTTTTTGATGCTCGCAGGTTCAAGCCAACGTTATTCTAAGATTGCTCACCACAACATTCACTTTGGTCGATCATGGAAAAATGTTTTCACTGAATTAATTGATGACAAAAAACTCATGACCGATCCAAGTATTTTGGTCACCAATCCAAGTTATTCCGATCCGAGTTTGGCTCCCGAGGGCAAAGAGCTCTACTACATTCTTTTTCCCACCCCCAACCTTGATGCGTCAATTGACTGGAAAGAAATCGGCCCTCGCTATCGCGATGAGTGCTACCGAGTACTCGAAGAACGCGGCTATGTTGGCTTGCGTGATTCAATCGAAATTGACAACATCACGACTCCCCAAGACTGGGCCGACCGCGGAATGGAACGCGGTGCACCATTTGCTGCTGCCCACTCATTTGGTCAAACTGGACCATTCCGACCCGGCAACATGTGGGGCGAAAACGTAGTGTTCACCGGATCAGGAACCCAACCTGGCGTGGGTGTACCCATGGTCTTGATCTCAGGACGACTGGCTGCCGAACGCATTACGGGCAAAGACCACAACTACAGGTCACGGGCGACTAGGTGAATCGACTGCACGCAAAGGAATACAAAGAAGCCGGCATCACAGATCCGGATCTCATTGCCTCCTACGAAGTGTGTCGGGAACTTAATGCATCACACGGAAAAACGTATTACCTTGCAACACTTTTGCTCCCGCCCGGCAAAAGACCCTATGTTCACGCACTTTACGGATTCGCGCGCTACGCAGACGAGATCGTTGACGACCTCGATTCAACCCTGAGCGACCAAGAAAAGGCTGATTGGCTAAAAACCTGGGGCGAGGCTTTTATGGCCGATGTCCAAAACGGTGAATCGAGTGACCCTGTGTGCCGCGCGGTGGTTCACACTGTTCGACGGTGGGAAATTCCGCTGGATCTTTTTGACGCTTTTTTGCATTCAATGACCATGGACCTCACCGTCACCGAATACAAAACATTTGATGACCTTTACGAGTACGTCTATGGCTCAGCCGCTGTTATTGGATTGCAGATGCTCCCCATTTTGGAGCCGACCGATCCGCAGGCCTACGTTTACGCAAAGGATCTAGGGGTTGCTTTCCAGTTGGCAAACTTCATCCGTGATGTGAATGAGGACCTCGACCGAGGCCGCGTCTATCTACCCCTTGACGAACTCGAGAGGTTTGGCGTCACCCGTGCGGATCTGGAAAAACGCGAACTCACAGAAAACATAAAAGCGGCCCTTCGCCACCAAATTGATCGCGTCCGTCGGCTCGACGAACAATCACGCGCCGGTATTGAAATGCTGCACCCTTCTTCGCGTGACTGCATTAACGCTGCACGAATCCTTTACTGCGGGATCGCAAACAAAGTCGAAGAAATTGATTTTGAAGTATTTAAAAAACGGGCTCGCGTCTCCCCTCGCACCAAATTCTGGGTCGCCTTCCCCGCCTGGCGTCATGCGCGCAAGGCCCGACGCAAATTCGGGCCGGGAAATGTTCGGGGAATTCACCCAGCGTAGCCACGAAAACAAGATCTACTTACGCCAGATTGGCGGTCCCGAAGCAGGCGTCCGATCAATTCCTCGCCGGCCCCAGAAGACCCACAGGCTTAGTGAGAGCAGGATCAAGGAAAAGCCAAAGAGTATGTCTTCGACCGGTGCAAAAGCTATCCGGCCGTCGCCCAAAAATACTGGTGCGCTGTCTGCGGGTGAGCTTCCACCAATGATTGTCGTTCCGTCATATTTGACAATTTGGGTCCCGGTAAATAAACCATTGGTAATTAATTGGAAAAATACGATTATCGCGTAGGAAACCCAAAAGATTGGTCTGGTAACCATTCGGGTTTTGAAGGCGAACAGATCAAGTAGGACCGCTATTACGACCGCAAGTATTCCAATTGCCGTGTATGTCATGAGACTTCGTCTCCGGCCCGCCAGCGCGGGGATGTCGTTCCCTTAACGCTTCGCACAGCTTCCAATGTAAGAATGGCAGCGAATGGAATAACGATAAAGAAAAGTAGCTCGTCGAGTGGGATGTCTGCTGGGAGGTATACCCCAAGAATCCGAGACTCGGTGAAGTACCAGTGCCCTTGACCAATCGCATACGCATCCCAGAGGAGAAAAGGCAGTAAAACCGGTGCAATGGTGAGGAGTAGTCGTTTGGGCCTACGCAAAACTCGACTGCGGAGAAATACCTCAAGCCAAATGGATCCAAGGATTACAAAGACCAATACCGCAACATAACTCCAGCGGCCAAAATCCATGAAATCTCCCACGGCACCATAATTGCCTACTGTGAGGTCTGAGCAAACTGGGGATCCCCTTTCGGGGGCACGAAAAAATTACCGCATTGCCTTACTCGGTGCTGAGAGTTCAGGGAAAACCACTCTTGCCACTGATTTAACCGCAGCCTTACGCGATAGAGGCTACAACGCGGGAATGGTTCCGGAATACTTGCGAACTTGGTGCGAGGAAAACTCCCGACTACCCGAGTTTGACGACCAAGACTTTATCCTTCACGGACAACTTGCCTGTGAAGAGTCAGCAGCAACTCAATTTGATGTTTTAATTTGTGATCCGGCGGCTATCACAACGGGTTTTTACTCATTAGAATATTTCGAATCCGATCTGCATTTGGATAGGGGCTTACTCGATCGCTACGACCAAATTTTTCTGTGCGATATCGACTTCCCGTGGCAACCCGATCCACTTCGCGACAGTGAAGCTACGCGAGAGCACATGCACTCCTTAATCGTGACCTATCTCACGCAAACACATGAAATTGCCGATGGAAGAATCCCGCTTCTCTCCCAATCCCGACAGCAACGGTTAGCCCGCGCATTGTCCTTACTCTCACTCCCTGAACTTTCCCTATGAACTCGCTATACAAACTCTCCCCTGAGCACACCCGTTGGGTCAAGGCGTGGCAACCCCTTTCCCTCATGGATTCCACATAGACTCCCAAGAATGGAATCCTCTGTTCCCGGTGGCCTGGTTGGCCAAACCTTGGATCAGCGATATGAAGTCACGTCTTTGCTTGCCCGAGGCGGAATGGCCACCGTTTACCTTGCTACCGACCTTCGACTTGATCGGGTTGTTGCCCTAAAGGTGATGCACCCTCATCTAGCGAATGACCCAGGATTCGTGGCCCGTTTTCAGCGTGAAGCTCGAAGTGCCGCCCGACTCTCGCATCCACATGTTGTTGGGGTTTACGACCAAGGAAGCTCGGACTCTCACGTGTATTTGGCTATGGAGTATTTACCAGGTCGCACATTACGTGACGTGTTAGACGAGTATGGCCCACTGAGCACGGAACAAGCCTTGGTCTTGCTTGACCCAGTAATCGAAGCCCTCGCTGCGGCACACGCAGCTGGATTCGTTCATCGCGATATCAAACCTGAAAATGTATTGATCTCCGACGATGGTCGGGTCAAAGTTGCTGATTTTGGTTTGGCGCGTGCGCTAACAACAAGTGATTCAACCCAGACAACCGGCATGATTATTGGCACGGTGAGTTACCTCTCCCCCGAGCAGGTTGAACATGGCGACGCAGACGCGCGCTCAGACATTTACTCAACCGGAATTTTATTTTTTGAGATGATCACCGGATCGGTTCCCCACTCCGGTGAAAGCCCACTCTCAATTGCGTACAAACACGTGAACTCGGACGTACCACCACCTTCGAGTGTTGTTAGCAATATTCCTTCCGAAGCAGACGCGCTTGTTCTTTCTGCCACAAAGCGCGATCCTGCATTGCGTTACCAAACTGCGCAGGATTTTTTAGCTGACGTACGTCGAGTCCGCAAAACACTACCGGCACCCAAACCCTTTGTTGACGTGAAAAACACTCTCATAGTCGATCGCAAAGACTTTGAGGCACTCGCAGGAAGTGAAAAAACAACGGATCAGACTTTTCACCCGAAAGACTTTCCCCAACGTAAAAGGAAAAGACGGGGCCCGTGGTTTGTGCTCGCACTCGTGGTTGGTGTTCTCCTAGCAGGTCTTGGCGGCTGGTGGCTTGCTGCCGGTCCGGGGCAAAATATTGAAACCCCGAATCTGGTTGGCAAGACACTCGAAGAAGCCCAAGGTGTACTCCTCGCGACAACCGAGACCGAAGAAATCACCATAGCCGGGGGTGACCCAGTATTCAGTGAAACAATTCCACTTGGTGTAATCGTTGCGACCGATCCGCAACCTGGTTCAGGTATCAACCCGACGGGCACTATTACCGCGAATATTTCCCAAGGCCCTGAGCGCTACTTAGTCCCTGATGTCACGGGAATGACACCACAGGCAGCGACTGCTGCGATCACCGCTGCCAATCTCACATTAGGTGGTCGAACTGAAGCATTTGATGACAATGTAGCTACGGGCCAGGTCGCTAAGACCACACCAAAAATTGGCAGCGAACTCAAACCCGGCGAACGAGTTGACCTCGTGATCTCAAAGGGACCCAAACCCATTGAGATTCCAAAAGTGGTCGGCAAACCGATTAAGACCGTTGAAGCAAACTTGACCAACCTGGGGCTAGAGGTGGATCGCAGCAATGTGTTCTCAGAGACCGAAAAGAAGAACACCGTTATCTCAATCAAACCCAAAGCGGGAAACATTGTTTCTTCGGGTAGCGTGGTGGAAGTTGTGGTCTCAAAGGGTCCACCCCCGGTAACGGTTCCCAATCTGGTTGACATGCCACGCAAAAAAGCTATCGCGGCACTCAAGAAAATCGGGCTTCGAGCAAAGGTTGAAGTGGGTACTGTTGCACCGCTTAATCGTGTTATCAGTCAGAGTCCTGCCGCTGGAACAGAGATTCCCAAGGGCTCCACGGTCACGATCCGAATCATCTAGTCAACGAGTGAGCGCTTCTCTGGGAAGCTCCACGAACCTTAATAGCCTTCGACGCCTTCGTGGATCAATAGTTTCGCTTTAACCTCAACCCCGTAGCTGTAGCCACCAATTCCTTTGCCGGCCACAACCCTGTGACATGGAATCACAATCACTAATGCATTACGTCCACATGCAGTGCCCACTGCCCGTGCGGCCCCTGGATAGCCAGAGCGCGCAGCGAGTTCACCGTAAGTTTGTACTGTCCCTGGCGGGATCTCACGCATTGCGGCATAAACGTTCACCGTGAATTCCGCATTGGTGTTCTGGACCGATATTTGATCGAATGAATCCAGCACACCTTCACGGTATTGCGCAAATGCGTCATGCACGAGTGACTTTTTGCGAGCTGGTCCTTCAACATCACGAGGATCAAACCGAGCCGAGATCATCTGCTGACGGTTCTCATCGAAAACAAAATAAACAACACCAGCGGGAGTCTTAGCTGTGCCGTGCCAACGGGACATGGGTGAGTTACCTTTTGCTCAACATATCTGCCACCAGGAATGCGAGCTCCAAACTCTGCTCACGGTTCAAGCGAGGGTCGCAGGCAGTTTCATAACGTTGGGACAAGTCACCCTCGGCAACACCCGCGGTACCGCCGACACACTCGGTAACGTCGTCACCGGTGAGTTCAATGTGGATTCCACCAGGGAATGTTCCGGCCTCACGGTGAACAGCAAAGTAACCCTCTACTTCGGTGATCACGTCATCAAATAACCGAGTCTTGTATCCATTTGCGCTTTCACGGGTATTCCCGTGCATCGGATCACAGACCCACACGACAGGGATTCCGCTGGCATCTACTTTGGCCACAATGTCGGGCAACTTGTCACGAACCAGATCAGCACCCATTCGAGTAATCAACGACAGACGACCCGGAATGTTATTTGGATTAAGAATCCGGGCTGCTTCAACAATGTCCTCTGGGGATGCGGTCGGTCCGACCTTCATTCCAATGGGATTGGAAATAGTTGATGCGAAATGAATGTGCGCTCCATCAAGTTGACGGGTTCGCTCCCCAATCCACAGGAAGTGACCTGACACGTCGTAGGCATTACCGGTTCGTGAATCAATGCGGGTAAGTGCGCGTTCGTAGTCCATGGAGAGAGCCTCATGCGCGGCATAGAACTCAACCCGCTGGAACTCGTCGGGGTCAGCACCACAGGCATGCATGAACGAAAGTGCTTTATCGATGTCGCGAGCCATTAGTTCATAACGTTGCCCAGCAAGGGAGTCGCGGACAAAGTCCTGATTCCATGCGTGCACTTGACGCAGATCAGCGAACCCTCCCATGGTGAATGCGCGGACAAGGTTGAGTGCAGAGCCTGATGCATGGTAGGCCCGCAACAATCTTTGTGGATCGGGTCGGCGAGCACCAGCCTCAAATTCGAGTGCGTTTACCGCATCCCCCAGATAGGAGGTCATTTCAATTCCATCGCGCATTTCAATTGTCTTACTGCGAGGTTTGAAGTACTGACCGGCCAGCCGACCCATTTTTACAACGGGCAATGATGCGCCATAGGTCAAAATGACGGACATTTGAAGTACTGTTTGCAAACGGGCCCGGATCGAGTCAGCTGTGTTTGCTTCGAATGTTTCCGCACAATCGCCTCCGGTGAGGACAAATGCTTCACCGCGACCCGCCGCAGCAAGACGATCGGTGAGTTGATCACATTCCCCCGCAAAGACCAATGGGGGCATTTGCCGTAGTTTGGCCACTGATTCCTCGAGCTCAACAAGATCTGGCCAAGGAGGCTGCTGGGCAGCTGCCAAATCGGGCCATTCCAAATTCATGGGGGTTTCCACCCGACCACGAGTCTTCTGCACCTGCGAGGAATTCATGCGCTCAGCGTAGAGGGTTGGCTCAGCCAAAGAATGCGGCGGCTTCACGGTAGCGCTCAATGGGGACCGTCTTGAGGGTACCCGTGGCTTCGGCGAGCGGTACCCGAACAATGTCGGTACCGCGAAGCCCCACCATGGTTCCCCATGCTTGATCCTTCACCGATTCAATGGCGTTGAGGCCAAATCGGGTCGCGAGCACCCGATCGAATGCCGTGGGAGAGCCGCCGCGCTGCACGTGGCCAAGGACCGTGGTTCGGGCTTCATGGCCCGTGCGCGCCTCTAATGCCCCAGCGAGCCACTCCCCAATGCCGGAGAGCTTGACGTGACCAAAAGCATCTAGGGTCCCGTCCTTTGTGACTAGGTCACCATCCTTGGGGAGTGCTCCTTCGGCTACGCAAATAATCGGTGCATAGTTAGTTTCGAAACGTGAGTTAACCCAGCCAACGACTTCATCTAGATCAAATGGCACTTCGGGGATCAGGATTGCATTCGCTCCACCTGCCATACCGGAGTGCAGTGCGATCCAACCGGCATGGCGACCCATGACTTCGCAGATCAAAATCCGGTGATGCGACTCTGCGGTCGTGTGCAAACGATCCATTGCTTCGGTTGCGATTGTCACCGCGGTATCAAACCCAAATGTGTAATCGGTTCCGCTGAGGTCGTTGTCAATGGTTTTTGGGACCCCAACGACGGGGAATCCTAATTCGGTGAGCGCGGTTGCCACACCCAGCGTGTCCTCGCCACCAATAGCAATGAGAGCGTCAACACCAAGTTCAGCCATGTTGGCTTTGATCCGTTGCACTCCCCCGTCTATTTTGATCGGGTTGGTGCGTGAAGAACCCAGAATCGTTCCTCCGCGTGGCAAAAGCCCTCGGACGGATGCAACGTTGAGTACCATCGTGAGACCTTCTAATGGACCTTTCCAGCCGTCACGAAAACCAACGAATTCAAATCCGTATTCGGAAACACCGCGTCGGACAACAGCGCGAATAACGGCATTAAGGCCGGGGCAATCTCCGCCACCTGTGAGGACTCCAACGCGCATGTGACACACCTTTCACCAATGTGATCCGAACCAACGGATCTTTCTTGTCAAGCGATGAATGTAAACGCTATCACTGAGGCATTCTGTTCAATGACTACCGCACTGGCCATCTGACGCAAATGTCAGGCCGGATGTGAGTTGCACGGGGTACCGTGACGCCATGCACCCTATAGATCGCGTTCTGGCAATTGATGCTGGGACGACAGGGCTGACCGCCCTACTTGTTTCCCATGAGGGGTTGATCGCGGCCAAGGGTTACCAGGAATTCCCCCAGCACTTCCCCCAAGAGGGTTGGGTTGAACACGATTTAGGTGAAATGTGGAAGGCAACTTTGGCTGCAACCCAATTGGCTTTGGCCGAGCACGAGTCAGAACACGGTAGTGCACCACGCATTGTTGCTGTCGGAATCACCAACCAACGCGAAACTGCCTGTTTTTGGGACCGGGAAACCTTGGGATCACCACGCAGGGCGATTGTTTGGCAGGACCGACGCAGCGCTGATATTTGTCAGAGGCTGATTGACAAGGGGATAGAAACGCGTGTTCGGGAAATCACAGGATTACGACTTGATCCATACTTCACCGCAACGAAATTGCTGTGGGTCAAAGAAAATGACCCCCATACCTGGGCCCAGGTGGTTGCCGGCAGAGTTGCCATTGGCACGGTTGACTCATACTTGATTGCTCGACTGACGCGCGGACTTGAACACGTGAGCGATCACACTAACGCGTCACGAACACTGCTTTACGACCTAAATTCTGGGACCTGGAGTCCTGAGTTAATGGAGCTTCTTGGCATACCGGAAGCCTCGCTGCCCACGATTGTTTCCTCTTACGGGCAAATTGCTCGCACTGACCCCGACGTCTTCTTGGGTATCGACGCACCGATCAGCGGGATTGCGGGTGACCAACAAGCCGCACTCGTCGGTCATG
>JAFMCP010000057.1 GCA_017857705.1 Candidatus Nanopelagicales bacterium | reverse complement strand
TCACCCGCTAACCGGGTTGCCTTATGTCAAGTTGCCTCGCCCAGCCGCATTCGCCGGTATTCCCCCGGTGCTTGCAGTCAAAATTGACAACACGCGAAATGCCCAGCCACACGCAGGGGTCGAAGACGCCGATCTGGTTTATGTGGAAGAAGTCGAGTACGGAATGACCCGCTTAGCCGCAATTTTTAGTTCATCTATTCCCGCGCGAATTGGACCTGTGAGATCTGCCCGAATCACGGACATTGACCTTCTGGCTCAATTTGGTAGTCCCGCTTTCAGCTTCTCGGGTGCCCAACGCAAACTCTGGCCAGCACTCGCCGATGCTCCCTTTATTGATGTTTCGGCAAATAAAGTCCCTCAAGACTACTCCCGCGAGTCATCTCGAAGAGCTCCTTACAATTATTTTTTTGATGCCAGAACGGCGATGACGCAGATAGATAATGTTTCTCAGGCCAAAGACATGGGTTTCACCTTTGCTGACTCAATTCCCTTAGGTGGAAGCCCTGCAGTCAGCGCAGAACTCAAATGGCCGTCCTCCACCATCAAATTCCGATATGAAAAGATACGCGACCAATACGCGATTCAACTTAATGGTGAGCGCGCAAGTTTTGAAGAGGCCGAACAAGTAGGCAAAGTCTGGGCAGACACCGTGGTCATTCAGTTTGTGAAACAAACCCAATCCGCATATTTCGATAAAGGCGGTGGCAATACACCCCACGTCGAGACAATCGGCTCGGGAGAGGCAATCATTCTGCGTAACGGTCAACTCTTCAATACACAATGGTCGCGAGACGACTCGCAATCGGGAACAACATTCACCGACACCGCAGGTAACCCAGTTCCATTTCGCCCAGGACACACTTGGATCGCTTTGTATAACAAGGATCGTGACGTTACGATCAAGGAACCAAGGTCAAATCCAACACCATAAACGACTGAAATCAAACGCTATACATGACCCGATTGCCGCTGTCTTCAAAATAAAAAATTGCAAACTGGCCAAATTCACGTGCAATCTGCAATCCGATTTCGGGGCTCATCCCCCACGCCATGAAGCCTGGTTCTCGGTAAGTTCGATCCGAGGAAAACCCGTCTGCTTCCCAAATGTCATCGCAATATTCCATGAGCAGCGTCAACAACAGTTCATTGGCCTGCTTATTTTTAACGACACCAGGACGATCCTGTCCAGGATTCCAAGCTGTAATTACAACTCCGCTCAAGCCACGTGCACGAACAGAGATTGCGCCCTCTTGCCAGACTTTGGAACCGATTGGGCGCATCTCCACATGAGCAGATTCATAGATAGTGAACAATTCTTCTCGTACCGGATCAGCCCCCTGTGCGACCGCACACTGCAATGAACGATCTCTGACCTCAACCAAACTGATCCAAACCCGCCAATAGTCATCCGTCTGAATATCTCGCACTAAAAGTGAATTCGAGTCTGCGGAGTAAGCGATAACACTCCAACGAATAATTGATCCTGCCAAACCGACTCCCGCGGATTTTCCCGCTGCTTCCTTTGCGCACAAGAGTGCAATCGGATTAACAATTTTGGAAAGTTCCTGCTCAACCGGCGTGAATGAATTCACCAACCGGCTGACATCGCGGTCGGTAAATTCGATATCAACCCCGACCCTCTTAAGGGCCGCCGCTCCTATTGCATATTGACCGGTGCGTGAAATCGAGACGTGTGTATCAACAGCGCCACCTGTCCAGAGTGGAGCCCCCAGTTGTGAATATACGAGGTCGCCTATCAGCTCACCAGAGGCTTTGTGTGCCGCCTTTCGAGCGCAAACTCGACCAAGTTCCCGCATTTCCTCCACGTGGTTTGATGCTTCCGACGCAGGATTTAGGGAACCCAAGACCAATTCAATACCCGAGAGTTCTACGCCGACATCGTGGAAATCAGGCACGGAAACCATAGTCAGAGTTTGTCCTACGCGAATTCAAAGACCCGTACACCCCTCCCACTTACCGACGTGACATAGTTGACTACCAATTTCTGGCATCACTCAGAAATCCACATAGCGAAAAGGAGGGGGAACTATGCCAAATGCCTTGGATGACGAACAAGAATTCACTGACAACGCTTATTCCCTCCTCGCCGCTCAGCGCGAACACTTAACAACCCGAATGAAAAATCTTGCACTCGCCGCCTCAACGGGAACAGGACAAGATGACCTGGAGCGTGAGGCCCATGCAGATAACTTGCGCTCGCAACTGCGTTCGGTCGAGGCGGCGAATGACCGCCTGTACTTCGGGCGAATCAACAGCGACACCCAAGAGACCCATCGAATCGGTCGGATTGGCCTTCGCACGGAAACTGGCGACATGGCCCTGATTGACTGGCGCGCTCCCAACGCCGCACCTTTTTATCAGGCAACGACCGCGAATCGAATGAACACCGCTTTGCGCAGGCGGATTTCAATAAAGGCTATCGATGGGAAGCAGGTGGTCACACATGTGGATGACGAAGTACTCACCGAGCCCGGTGAAGGCAGTTATCAAGCAGCAAAAGATGCGGTCGCCACTCCCCGAGATGGTCGCATGGCAGACATACTTGCCACGATCGCCACTGATCAAGACGTCATTATTCGCAGTCCGCTCAATCAAATTACGGTGGTGCAAGGTGGGCCGGGAACGGGAAAAACAGTTGTGGCACTTCACCGTGCCGCTTGGTTGCTTTATACTTACCGCGAACGACTGGCAAAAGACGCAATTTTGATTGTGGGACCGAGCACCGCTTTTTTGAGGTACATCGATCAAGTACTCCCCAGTCTGGGTGAGACCGACATAGTCTTGTTAACCCCTGGGCAACTTTTTCCCGGAATTAATGCCACGATTGATGAATCCTTTGAAGTTTCTGAGGTCAAGGGCAAAACCATAATGGCAAAGGTACTGGCCAATGCTGTTTCACACTGGTCAAATGTTCCTGACTCGCAGGTCAACATAACCACCGACGGTGGCACTAAACTTCACATTACTCGGAGCCAAGTTCGTGACTGTGTCAAGTCACTCTCGAAACGCGGCACGTACCACATGAATCGCGAAATTTTCCTCAAACGCGTCCTTGAGCATCTTGCGCGAAACCTAGCCAACGACCAAGGGCACGAGAGCCTTGACTACGAAACACGCAACGAACTGTTAGCTGACTTCATCGATGACCGCAATGTACGCCGCGTTTTGAATCTCATGTGGATGCCAACTACCCCTCAGAAGGTTCTCACGAAATTATTGACCGATCCTGATTTTCTCCGAATTGCTTCCCATGAATTTCTTTCCCCTCGTGAACAAAAATTGCTCATTCGTGAGGCGGGGAGTCCATGGACCATTGATGACGTAGCACTCCTAGATGAATGTGCCGAACTTCTTGGTGATTGGGTGCGCCCGGTTCCCGCTGTTCGCGAGTCACGTTCTGAATACATGGAACTCGATGCTGGTGAAATGCGTTATGGCAATCGTGATACTCGATCTTCTCTGACATCTACCGTCGCTGAACGTGCTTACCTTGACCGGGAGTGGATTTACGGACACATTGTCGTTGATGAAGCACAAGAATTGAGCGAAATGGCTTGGCGAGCTGTACAGCGCAGAGCGGTACGAAAATCGATGACAATTGTCGGTGACCTTCAGCAATCTTCCCATCCTGCAGGCGCTCGAGACTGGAATGAGGCCTTGGCATGGGCTGGAGAAAAACTCGCCCTATTTAGTCTCAATGTCACCTACCGCATTACAGATGAAACAGTTCAAACATCGATCGAACAATTGCTGAAAGCCGGTGGAACCGCACCCGAATTAGTCTCAATTCGTAATGGTTCACCCACAATAAATGTCACCCTAAGTGAGGACGATGTCCTGGCTTTTCTGGCAAAGGCAATGGAGGGACAGGCTGGACGCGCCTGTGTGATCGTGCCTGACATGCTGATATCCGAGTGGCAAGAAAAGTTTCAGGACAAGTCGCCCGATATTGGTTTTGGACCGGCCGCGATCGACTTCCGAATCGCAGTATTGAGTGCCAGAGAAACTAAGGGGTTAGAATTCGATGTCGTTTTTGTCGTTAATCCTGACCAAATAGGCCTTCAAGGTGTGCGGGGCTCGGACATCTTTGTAGCTTGCACCCGAGCCACTCATCAACTGTATCTGCTTGATGTCACATCAGATTAGCCATTGACCTCTAGTACCTTGAGACCACGGGAAACAGCAATCAGCTGCTGGAACGAAAGACCTGAACTCTCAATAATGATGGATGTCTCCCCGGGAATTTTCATTACTAGCAAACCACCAAATAACTTAACATCTGCTCGTGAGCAAGACTTTTGCTGCTCTATAGCCGAATCGATTTCGGGTACAGCGCAATTGGCATAGATTGTTGATTTCACCTTTGTGCCGCTTTCCCTCATTTTAATCAATTGTCGAGACACGACTCTTTGTCCTGGATCCGCGACTCGACGCGCGGCCCATTTAACACCTGCATACTTCTCCATTAACGAGAATGATCCATGACGGTTCGTGTAAGTCGCCGTCACCAACATGGATGAATATCTGACCCCATTTGCCGACTTGGAGTTTTTCGTAAATGCCAGTACGTCAATTCGTGACTCTTGAATCAGGTTAGCTCGATTAGACGGATAATAGAGATTTCCAGCGGAATTGAGTGTCACAGCAGCACGTTGCCATGTCGGGAACGACTCAACTATCGCATTGGCCGAAAAGGCAGGTGTTGGAAGCATTCCCCCAATCACCAAAACCGTGACCACAAAAAACAACAGTCGCTGGGTGCGCACTCATTTCGTCCAATCTTCTCGGTCAGCCTTCGGTAGAATACACGTATGACGGATAGTCAGACTCCCGCAGAAGATTCGAGGCATCGAGCCCAGCGGCCGAAGTTCATTTACTCCCACGGGAGTGAACCAGATCCGCGATATACCTTGGCCAATGAGCGGACATTCCTTGCTTGGATCAGGACCGGATTGGCATTTATTGCGGGGGGTATCGCACTAAATGCCTTTACCGTGGACATGGCAGGTGATACACGAAAAACTATTTCGATTATTGCACTCGGCATTGGTTCAATTATTTCACTTTGGGCTTGGATTTCTTGGGCTCGTGTTGAACGTTCAATGCGTGAGCGTCAGCCACTCAAGCATTCTCCCGCCCTTGTTCTGCTTTCGGGAACCGTTTTTGCAATTGCGATAATCGCCGCTATTGCCTTCCTCTGAGTTGGATCACTCATGCGACCCATTGATGAAGGAATGCCGCAGGAACGGACATTTTTATCTTGGCGGCGCACAATCTTGGCCTTGTCAATCGCTGGTTTCGCCCTAGCTCGACTGGCACTTTCTGAATCACTCACACTTGCTGAATTTGTTGCAGCAATGACCATGCTAGTTATTGTTTTCATAATCGTAATATCGATGCGTCTCTATAGAGGTTCCATGACAGCAGTGGGGGTGTCAACTTTCATCGTTTCTGCAACCACATTTTTGCTTGGTCTGATTGAGATCCTGCTAATACTGAAAAGTTAGCCTCTGGGTCAAATGCCTTATTTTTGGTCTTGCTTACTTGGATCGTCTTCCATGGCAAATGTCATGTCGATCCTCGGCAGTAGTGGTGCCCAATCAAAGACGACTTCGGTTCCCAACACAATGTCTTGCAAAGATTTATTCTTTCTACTGAAAATTGACCACAGCAGGCCGAGAGCAATCACGACCGATAGCGCCGATCGCAGTGCGGCTAACCCAAGTCCAAGATTTTCACCCCGGTTCGTTTGCACGCGTAGCCCCATCAATATGTTTCCCAATGAGCGGCCACCAACCGACCAACTCCAGGTCCAATAAAGCCACATGAGTACATAACCGATGATCAGCAATGGAATTCCCGCTGCCGTTGGCAGGTCGTAAAAGACACTCATTATGTAGCGAAGGGCCTCCCAACCGCCCCACGCGCCCAAAACGAGTAGCGCGACTAAGGCAATATCAATGAACGCAGCAATTAAACGACTGGTAAACCCTGCGCTAAGGCCCTGAATCGAGCGGGCTCTTTCGGGTAAGGAACTAAAATGCACCTGAGAACCGGGAACAAAAGTTCTGCGGAACTGACTAAATGTCGGCATTTTTCACCGGACCTTCTTGCGTCCGTATTCGGATTTTTCTACGAAAAAGAATTCGGTCAATAATTAGACTCACAAAGTTATCCGTTTGAATTGCTTGGAAGCGCAGAGTTCCTAATAATCCATCGGCGACACCTCCTGTACTCTCACGCACCAAACTCGGCAAATCAATTTCCTCTATTACGTAGTCAGCGATCTCCGCCATTGGAACGCGATCAAGGATGGGGGTAATGTCTGCTTGAGCGACAATTTCATTTACGTCAACGTGTTCTTTCACAATCTCATTAATGTCGATTCGAGAAATAACTGCATTCACTGCGATCGGAACTACCGTGTCAAGAATTGATTTTGATATGGCTTTCGTGGACTCCGTCACCAAATAAATTGACGTCTCCGTCGCGAAACGCGCCAGACCCAAGGCTCCTGAACCAACTGAAGTCACGGAAGCAACTACAGAATTGAGTGCATCTGCCTCAACCGGAACATCGGGTGAAATCTTCATCAGAACTTCGCCTTCTGCCAATTCGTATCCCACCGGTACATCATCTCCTATCAACTTTGCTGCCAGCACGGGCATCATGAAATCATGGGCAATTGGCATTCTTGCGATTTTCACTGGGTGGTTCTTTACTCACGGCCAGTTTAATTTCAATCAATGCGGAAATATCCGTGAAATAGAGTGACCGGCAACCGTTTCACCACACCCGACCCCTAGAGGGAAAACTTGATTACCGCGCTGCTGCCAGCGACATGGCTTTCACTCCGACGACTCCGCGCGCACAGGCACCTCAACCAGCAATCGCCTAGATTAGGGCCCGCAGATGAAATTGTTCCTCTCCAACCAAATGACTACCCGCAAAAAGAGTGGTGTGAGGCGGTTGGGGGGCAACCGATTACCGTGCTGCCACTGCTCCGAAAATTATTCAGAAATGAGTGGACCATTTTTCGCTTGAGGAAAATAGTCCTGTCCGATTCCCGAACTGCGCTTTGGAACCATCACTGACCTGTACCAGGAGACAATTTCATCACCATCTTGGTTCAAGCCTCGAGTTTTCATGCGGATTATTCCCATCTCCGGTCGAGATCCACTCTCGCGCTTCTCAAGGCACAAACTTTCCGCGTAGATAGTGTCGCCGATATACACCGGAAATGTGAGTTTGATATCGGTCCAGCCTAAATTGGCCACCGCATTTTGACTCATGTCAATGACGGACAACCCCAGAACAAGAGCTACCGTCAAACCAGAGTTAACAATTATTCGCCCTTGAGTTATTGGGTTGCTTTGTGCAAGGTGAGCATTGAAATGGTTCTGATTGGTGTTACATGTCAAGAGTGTGAACCAAGTCGAGTCAGCCTCAGAGATGGTTCGCCCAAATGGGTGCTGATAGGTCGTGCCAACTTCGAAGTCTTCAAAAAAACGGCCTAACTGGGCCGGGACTATTTCACTCACTGGTGGTTAAAACCTCTTGTTCTTATTGTTCGCCGTCGGTTCGCTTGCGCCACCGATCCTCCATGCGGTTCATGAAGTTCACATTCTTGGGAGCTTTTTGTGTTTTGGCTCGAAATGCCTTTACATCCGGATCGGCATCAACTTCGTCTGCGGAAACGTTAGCCCCGCCGGTAAATGCTGAGTAGGTAAGTACGGCTCCTATCAACATGATGGTGAATCCGGCTACACCAACTGCTGGACTGGTTGCAACACCTAGGACTAAGAGTCCCAGACCAGCGAGTACTGCAAGGACACCAAGGGCTGCACGCTTACGAGTTGCCCCTGTTCCTGCGGTGCGCAGATTTGATGCGAATTTGGGGTCATCCGCGTACAAGGCTTGTTCCATTTGTTCAAGCAATTTCTGTTCATGATCTGACAGTGGCACGCCGGCCCCCTTTCCTCTCGGTGCGATTTATTCGCTGAAGCAATCTCTACTCACCTAAGGATATGACGAATCCGTTGGCAAGCAACCCCTCACCCCTCATTCCCGACAAATTTGACTGATTCGAGACTATTAATGGCCAATAAATCGGGATTTATTGGCCATTAGGGGTGTCTGTGGAGCCAGTCACAGTTCGGGCCGGACGCACAGCCCCAGGACCAAACTTGTCGCGCAAAGTATCTATTGCGAGCTCGGCATCACGGCGACCGTGCTCGGGCTCACCAAAAAGTAATTGATCGGGCGCTTCACAGGCTGCGAGCAGTCCATCAACTTTCACCCCGACTAGCCGAATCCGCACCCGCTGCAATCCAAGTGCTTCATATAGTTTCCAAACGGTTTCATAAATCTCATGTGACAAATCAGTATGGGCACCCGTTTTGGAACGAGTGATTGTGGTGAAGTCAGCAAACCGCAGCTTCACCGTCACCGTTTTGCCTTTATAACCAGCCTTGCGTAGCCGGGCAGCGACCTTGTCCGAGAGCGCGGTGAGTTCGGCACGGATTACGGCGGGGTCATCAACGTCGTTGCTAAAAGTGTGTTCATTACTGACACTTTTTTCCACTTCATGTGGCACTACTGACCGAGGATCTCTACCCCATGAGAGTTCATGAAGATGAGTCCCACTTTGACCAAGGGCCCGGTTCAGAGTTTGTACCGGGGTATTCGCGATATCTGCGACAGTCTGTAAACCAAGGCGGACCAGAACCTCTTCCGTTTTCTCACCCACTCCCCACAATGCGCTTATGGGAAGTGGGTGCAGGAAATCAATTACTCGATCTGCAGGGATCAGTAGCAGCCCGTCAGGTTTAGCTCTTGTTGACGCAAGTTTGGCAACAAATTTTGTGCTGGCTACTCCGACGGAACAGGTAATGCCCTGTTCATCTGCGACCCGAGCTCGAATGAGTTCAGCAATGGTGAGTGGGTTGGAAAGCCTACGAATGGCTCCAGAAACATCAAGGAATGCTTCATCAAGGCTGAGCGGTTCGACGAGTGGGGTAACGGACTCAAATAGTGCCATGACATTACGACTTACCTCGGCATACTTCTCGTGGTGCGGTGTGAGAAATGTTGCGTCAGGTGCAATTCTGCGAGCGCGTGAAATTGGCATCGCTGAGTGAACACCAAGTGCGCGCGCTTCGTAGGTCGCGGTGAGGACAACCCCGCGATTTCCTTGGGCCGCGATAACAACAGGGGTTCCTTTAAGTTCGGGGTAGTCTCGCAACTCGACTGCAGCATAAAAAGCATCCATGTCAATATGCAAAATATTGCAACCTGAATCATTGGCACCAAAATCGAGTTTTCCGGTTTGGCGGCGCACTTGACTCCGACTCATGCACGCTCCTTAATCTCTACTAGCATTTTTACCATCCGGGCGTCCCAGGGCTTCTATGCCACAATTTACTTGGCGGGGTCGCAACGGGGGTTTTAATGTCAACATAAGCAGACTGTTTGAATCCACTTCCATGAATCAGGGCAATTCGTTGACGCGGTGTATCACGATCAGGAACTTGATGGGTAAGTACCAACTCGTTGACCGCCGCAATTCCGCCATCAAGCCACAACCGCCTAATACCCCCCAGTTCCCAGCAGCCGGTTGCACGCAATGAAACTCCCCGTGGCCCGGTCCTGCGAATTTCACCACGCACCAACAGAATCCACGAATTAAAAAGATCATGGGCATAAGGACCCTGAGCATCCTCAAAAAAAGTTGCATCAACCGGACCCGTTGAGTCGTCAAGGGTAAGAAACACGACCCGCTTACCGGTTCGAATCGGTGGCATTTGGGTTGCAACTTTGACTCCAGCGATAAAAATGACTTCCTTGGATCGACAGTTCAGCAAATCGCGCGATTGAACGATATTCAGACCTTTCACAACATCCGAATAAAAATCCATGACATGCCCGCTAACATCAAGGCCTAAAACTTCTAGCTCAGATTTAACCCTTTGCGCACTTGTCATTTCGGGCAAACCTGATGCGACAACACCACCGTCACTATCGGTGACGTCAAAACTCAACTGAGTCGTCGGAGTACCTTTTCCGCTTCTTCCATGACTGCGATCAAGATCAGCAATCTGAAGAAGTAAATCCCGTCTCGTGATCTGCCCACGCGTTTTTCGCTCGGTGAAACCGTAGAGGCTGTCAAAAGCACCGGCGACCACTAAGTTTTCGGCAACTGGTCGGGAGGGGCGTGCACGCAACCACAGATCAGAGAGTGAGGAGAACGGTTGGCCTGAAATGAGCCGTTCGATCTCAGCATCGGAGATTTCTTTTAGATCGGTAAAAGAAACTCGAATGCCAAAACTCAAATCAGGAAGTTGTTCAAGATGAAATACGTGATTTGACGCATTAACGTCAAGACCCAAAATGGTGACCCCAAAGTTTCGAGCGTCATCAAGGATTAATCGTTTGGGATACATGCCAGGGTCATGGGTGAGCAGCCCACAGTAAAAAGCTTCCGGGTGGTGGGTTTTTAGCCACGCGCTTTGATAGGTGGGTAGCGCAAAAGCTGCTGCATGCGCCTTACAGAACCCGAATGAGGCAAATGCTCGCAAAATTTCCCAAACTCGATCAATATGGTCAATGTCGTAACCGCGCGCGAGTGCTGCAGGGTAAAACC
>JAFMCP010000007.1 GCA_017857705.1 Candidatus Nanopelagicales bacterium | reverse complement strand
CTGAAAACGTCCTCTTTGTCGTCGACGCCATGATTGGTCAAGACGCGGTAAACACGGCTTTGGAGTTCGAGCGGCAGGTGGGATTCGACGCTGTCGTGCTCACCAAGCTAGATGGTGACGCCCGCGGCGGGGCCGCCCTTTCCATCGTTTCCGTTGTCGGACGACCGATTATGTTTGGCTCCACAGGTGAGAAACTCGAAGACTTTGAGGTCTTCCACCCGGATCGCATGGCGTCCCGGATTTTGGACATGGGCGATCTCATGTCTCTTATCGAACAGGCCGAGCGGGCATTTGATGCCGAGAGTGCTGAGCGGCTGTCCCAAAAAGTCTCTGACGGTGAAGATTTCACACTCGATGACTTCTTGGAGCAAATGCAGGCTGTCAAGAAAATGGGTTCAATCGGCAAACTCATGGGAATGCTTCCTGGCATGGGGGAGATGAAATCCCAACTGGACCAGGTGGATGAACGTGAACTGGATCGTGTTGCCGCCATTATTCAATCAATGACCCCAGCGGAGCGTAATGACCCAAAGATCCTCAATGGGTCACGCAGAGCAAGAATCGCGGCGGGTTCCGGCTCAAAGGTTTCCGACGTCAACGGACTCATTGAACGTTTTGCTCAAGCCCAAAAGATGATGAAGCAGATGGGTAAGGGCGGTATGCCGGGTATGCCAGGTATGCAGGGTATGCAGGGTATGCCAGGTATGCAGGGTATGAACGGCATGGGCGGCGGCAAAAAGTCCAAGGGAAAGCAACCCAAGAGCCAAAAGCCAGCCAAGGGTGCCAAGGGCCGAAGTGGTAATCCGGCGAAACGTGCTGGTCTGGGCGGCGCCAATCAGGATTCATCGACTCCACCAGATTTGGGTTCACTTCCTCCGGAACTCAAAAAATTACTTCAGTAGCCCCGGGTGGGGGAATTAGCGAAATCTGGGTCAGGTAGCATTGCCACGCTATTGATCAGGAACGGTCCCTCTCAACCGTTTATGAGCAAGTCCGCACGATTCGAACTCAGTACATGTCCCCACGTGTAATGCATTCGCTTCACCCATTACTAGAGGAGAAATGCCCACCGTGGCCGTAAAAATTAAGCTTAAAAGAGTCGGAAAGATTCACGCCCCCCAGTACCGTATTGTGGTAGCTGACGCACGCACCGCACGTAATGGTCGGGCCATCGAGGAAATTGGCATCTACCAGCCGGTTTCCAACCCCAGCATCATGCAGGTCAAGTCAGACCGCGCCCAGTACTGGTTGAGTGTTGGCGCATTGCCGACAGCTGCCGTTGAAGCAATCTTTAAAGTGACCGGTGATTGGCAGAAGTTCAAGGGTCTGCCTGGCGCTGAAGGCACCCTTGAGGTTGCACCTCCCAAGCCCAACAAGATGTTGGCCTTTGAAGCCGCAGTGACTGAGGCTGCCAATGCTCCTAAGACCACTAAGCCTAAGAAACTTGAAGTTAAAGAGTCGGAGGCCAAAGAAGGCAAAGAAGGCACAGAAGGCATCGTCAAAGAAGCCGAGGGCGTTGTCAGTGAAGCCGTCGAGGCTGTCGTTGACGTTGTTGAAGTTGTAGCCGAAAAGGTTGAGGAAGCAGTGGAAGCGGTTGCCCATGCTGCCGAGCACGTTGCCGAATCAATCGAGGAAAAGATTGAAGAAATCGTTCATCACGATTCGGCCAAGGATGATTCAGCCAAGGAAGAAACTTCCTAATGCTCGAAGATGCCTTAGCTCATCTGGTCCGTGGAATTGTTGACAACCCCGACGACGTCAGCGTGACATCTCGCGCTGACCGTCGCGGGAAGTCGGGCCAAGCCCTTGACGTTCGGGTGAATCCAGCAGATATGGGACGCGTGATCGGTCGATCAGGTCGTACTGCCACGGCACTGAGAACTGTCGTCTCTGCCATCAATGAAGGTCGCGGAGTTAGGATCGACTTTCTCGACGCAGCCGAGCGCTAGCCCACGTGCAGGTTACGGTTGGCCGAATTGGCAAGCCGCATGGAATTCGCGGTGAAGTCACCGTCGAAGTTCGCACGGATGAACCGGAAATTAGGTTCGCCCCAGGTACAACGCTAAAGCGCGAAAGCGGGTCGGACCTAATCGTTTCCGATTTCCATTGGCACAGCGGACGGGTGTTGCTGAAGTTTCTGGGAGTTGATTCACGTAGCGCTGCCGAGGAGTTGCGCAACAGCATTCTCACGGTTGAACGTGCGGAGTCGGAAGTACCGCAAGACAACGACGAGTATTACGACTCCAATTTGATTGACTGTCAGGTGCAGAACCTCGCTGGTGAAATTATTGGGCGTGTAATAGATGTCTTGCATTTGCCAAGCCAAGAAGTACTCGTGGTGAGCTCTGGCGGTGAAGCTGGTTCGGAATATCTAATTCCATTTGTGGAGAGCATCGTCCCGACTATTGACGTGGTCAGCAAGATCATCACGGTGGATCCGCCGGAGGGGTTACTCACCCAGGAGTTAGCAAGTGAAGATTGATGTCGTTTCGCTCTTTCCTTCGTATTTGAACCCACTGGACCTCTCACTCCTGGGAAAAGCTCAAGAACAAGGAATTGTCGAGATCGCGATCCACGATTTACGCGATTGGGCAGTAGACCCGCATCGAAATGTGGACGACACCCCCTACGGTGGTGGACCCGGAATGGTGATGTCTCCTGTTGTGTGGGGTGAGGCCCTTGATTCAATCCGAGAGCAAGCGGCTGGCGACCCGGTACTCATTATTCCCACTCCGTCAGGTCAACCATTTGATCAGGTTCTGGCTGCGAATTTGGCATCTGAAGAGCACTTAGTTTTTGCCTGCGGTCGGTATGAAGGAATCGATTCTCGGGTAGGCGTTCACTATTCCAGTAATCAACGATGGAATTCGGTGAGGGAAGTCAGTATCGGTGACTACGTGCTCGCTGGGGGTGAAGTAGCTGCACTGGTCATGATTGAAGCCATCACGCGGCTGATACCTGGCATATTGGGCAACCCGCAAAGCGTGTTGGACGATTCTTTCTCACGGGTTGATTCCTTGGTTGAGGGACCGGTATTCACTAAGCCGCCTATTTGGCGTGGACTCGAGGTCCCCCAAGTGTTGCGAAGTGGTAACCATGGCTTGGTGGAGCAGTGGCGCAAGGACCAAGCGCAGGCTCGCACTGAAACCTTTAGACCCGATCTTTTGTCCGATTCTCCTGAGCCCCCGCCTTAAGCCCATGGGGCGAAACTTATTCATCGGGCGTATGGCACACTCTGATGGCTAGGCGCACCGGCTATCTGCCATAGGGGATCCGGGTTAGTCAGCAATTTTCCAATAATTTACACCGCACATGACCTATGGCGTGAGCAGGAAGAAGTACAGATGAAGACGCTAGATGTAGTAGATGCCAGTTCATTCCGTGACGATATCCCGGCTTTTCGCGCCGGTGACAACCTCAAGGTCTACGTAAAGGTCGTCGAAGGCAACAAGACTCGTGTCCAGATGTTCCAGGGTGTAGTAATTGGCCGACATGGTTCTGGACTAGGTGAGACATTCACTGTTCGTAAGGTGTCTTACGGCGTTGGAGTTGAGCGTAAGTTCCCTGTCCACACCCCCATCATTGAGAAAATCGAAGTAGCCAGTCGCGGAGATGTTCGCCGGGCCAAGTTGTACTACTTGCGCGGTTTGAAAGGCAAGAAGGCCAAGATTCGCGAATTGCGTGAAACTCCAAAGGAAGTCGCAAAATCTGAGGGTTAAGTCACTTGCAGAGTGCGGTTTTAGCTGAATGAAATTATTTCTGGGCGCCATAGTAGGAATTTTCCTACTATGGCTTTTCAGTTTATTCGTCGTTCAACCTTTCATGATTCCCAGTGAATCAATGCAACCCGCACTCAATCCAGGTGATCGCATTCTGGTTAATCGAACAGCCTTTTGGTCAACACCCATTTCCCGCGGTGACCTAGTGGTCTTTGACGGCGCAGACAGTTTTAGTTCGGAATCGGGTGAGTTCGTGAAACGGGTTGTGGGAGTTTCGGGTGATCGTGTTGTGTGTTGTACCGACTCCGGAAAAATAAGTGTTAATGGTGTCCCCATTGCCGAAGGTTCTTATCTCTATCCCGGGGATGCCCCAAGCGAATTGAGCTTTGACGTGTTGGTCCCAGAAGGGAAGCTCTGGCTACTGGGTGATCACCGGTCACAATCTGCAGACTCGCGATCCCACCTAGGGGATCCGGGTGGTGGCTTTGTATTAGAGTCTAAGGTTGTGGGGCAGGCAAGCCTCATCATTTGGCCACCAGCACGGTGGCAATGGCTTGATTCGCACTCATTCAAGGAGATGGTGGACTAGTGGCAGTTTCGGCCCACGACGATTCACCAAAGAGTGACTCGAACGATCACGATGAGGCTCATGGGAGAAAGAAGAAAAAACCTTCCTTTTTTCGCAGCGTTGTTGAGTTTGTTGTAATAGTTGTTATCGCACTCGCTCTTGCGGCAGGTATTCGGACCTTTGTCGCGCAGCCTTTTTTCGTTCCTAGTGGCTCGATGGAACAAACACTCCAGATTGATGACCGTGTCATTGCGGCTAAAATTGCAACTCAGGTTTCGGGTATTAAGCGGGGCGAAATCATGGTTTTCAAGGACCCAGGAAATTGGTTGCCCCCTATGCAACAAAACAGTGACGGGTGGCGGTCTGCAGTAGCCAAGGCGTTAACTTTTGTCGGTTTACTGCCAAGTGACTCAGGAGATGATTTAGTAAAACGGGTGATCGGAATTGAAGGTGATCAGGTGGCCTGCTGCGATCAAGAAGGTCAGATTGTTCTCAATGGGGTTTCTCTGGATGAGAGCTCGTATGTCAACGGACCCACCGACCAAATTCTTTTTGATGTCACAGTTCCGAAGGACTCCATGTTCGTGATGGGTGACAACCGAGCCAATTCCGCAGACTCTCGTTTTCATCTTGATCAAAATAATGGAGCAATTCCCAATGAGAACGCGGTAGGAAGGGTATTTACGGTTGTCTGGCCGTTGTCCCGAATATCCATAGAGACCATTCCCGAGATTTTCGGTAATCCCGCTATTGCCGCTGGCAATGAATTCGGAAAGTGACGAGCGCTACTTCAGTGCCACGACCGAGTTTGCGTTTGGAACGATCACTTCTTCGAGCGGGTCATTCGATGGTCGGGGGAATCGATGAAGTGGGGCGTGGCCCGTTGGCCGGTCCAATTTATGTCGGACTCGTTGTCATCGGTGCTGATACGCCTACGGCGCCTCGAGGAGTGCGTGATTCAAAATTGACTAAGCCGGCAGAGCGCATGCAACTGGCTAATTTGGTCAAAAACTGGGCGTGGTCAACGACAGCAAGTGTGGATGCTCAGTTCATTGATCGTTTTGGATTGACGCAGGCACTTCGGGAGTGTGTCAACATCGCGTATGGAAATGCTCAGCGAGAAGGCATGGCACCATCCGTAATTATTCTTGATGGAACCCACAATTTTTGTGATCCAGACCTACCGCTTTCTGTGTTGACCCGAAAAAAAGCAGACCAAAACGTGTCCTGTGTTGCCGCTGCAAGCATTATTGCCAAGGTAGAACGTGATGAATTCATGCGTGAACGGTCCATTGAATTTCCTGGCTATGGTTGGGAGCGAAATAGCGGATATGGAACCCGTGAGCATCAGGAAGCAATAAAGCGCTTCGGAGTCACGGAATTGCACCGTTCTAGTTTCTGTCATTGATTCGTTATCCACAGTAAATAACTCGGGCTTTCGCAAGTCAATCAACTTGGCGAGGGTTAACCCATGAAACAAAAAGACGCCCTCGGCAAATACGGGGAAGAATTGGCCGCTAGATACCTGTCCAAAAACGGAATGGTAATTCTCGAACGCAATTGGCGCTGTGATCTTGGCGAGATCGATGTCATCGCGCGAGATAAAGACGAGCTAGTTATCTGTGAAGTAAAAACCCGTCGGACTACATCTTTTGGCGAACCGACTGAATGTGTCACGCCACGGAAAGTGAGGCGAATGCGTGGACTTGCACTTCGCTGGCTGGACACCAGATCATTGAGTCCTCGCAATATTCGTTTTGACGTTGTCGGAATTCTTGCGCCTATTGTGGGTCCTCCAACGATTACTCATATTCGGGGTGTCTGACGTGGCATTAGCCCGGTCCTTAGGTGCGGTTGTTTCGGGAGTTTCGGGTCACCTGGTTCAAGTGGAAGTGGATCATTCGCAAGGTCTGCCCACCGTGGGTCTTGTGGGTTTGCCTGATGCGTCGGTAATTGAGTCGAAACACCGAGCTAAAACTGCGATAGTCAACTCCGGACTCAGCTGGCCAAAGGGACGGGTAACTATCAGTCTCTCACCTGCAGAGCTGCGTAAGCATGGAGCAGGACTTGATCTTGCAATCGCAATGGGCATCTTGGGCTCTACGGGACAAATTGATCGTGAACTCATTGCCAATACGGTCTTTCTAGCGGAACTGGGGCTTGACGGATCACTGCGAAGTGTTCCGGGGGCCTTACCATGCGTTATCGCGGCAGCCCAGTCAGGAATAAAGTCCGTGGTTTTACCCCTTGGAAATATTGCTCAATGCCAGATCGTTCCTGCTGCCTGTTCGGTTGCCTGCTCTGACCTTAATCACGTGATTGCGTATCTGCGTGGCGAGCGCGAACCGCTCCCACCGGGTACAGCAAGAGATCCAGATTTTACAGACTTTTTTGACCTATCTGATGTCATGGGCCAAGAGGAGGCTCGTTGGGCACTTGAAGTGGCAGCGGTGGGTCGCCACAACCTATCGATGATCGGATCGCCAGGTGTGGGGAAGACTTTGCTCGCTCAACGCATCTCGGGAATTTTGCCACCATTAACGGAAGATGAAACTCTGCAAGCAACGGCGATCCATGCTGTTGCCAGTCCCCTCACCTGTAATAACCCGATCACACGCCCACCTTTTGAGGCGCCTCACCATTCCGCCACCATGGCCGCACTCGTGGGCAGTGTGCATGGTCACAGAGTCACGCCCGGAGCGTTGACTCGTGCACATCATGGTGTGCTATTTCTCGATGAAGCACCGGAGTTCTCCCGCAATGCACTTGAGGCTTTACGCCAACCACTTGAGTCCGGGCAGATTGCATTGAGCCGATCCTCATGGACGGGTCTGCTCCCTGCCAAATTTCAACTTATTTTAGCGGCGAATCCATGCCCGTGTGGAAATGCATTGACCGATTCTCCAAAGGCGTGCGGGTGTGCGTCTGTGGCGCTTCGCAAATACACAATGCAGGTATCAGGCCCCTTGCGCGATCGAATTGACATAAATATTTTGATACCGACTTTTCGTGGGGCAGGTATAGGAGAGTCCAGTGCTGTTGTTCGAGAACGTGTTACAGCCGCGCGTGAACTCTCGGCACAGAGATTCAGGGATTTTCCATGGTCCACAAATTCAGAAGTACCCCCGGCCTCACTTCGAGTAAATTTTCACCCAGAAGCTGGTGGAGCCGAGTTACTCAATTCCTATGTGGGTCATTCAGGTGGATTGCGGGGGAGTCATCGAGCACTGCGAGTCGCATGGAGCCTTGCCGATCTAGCAGGTCACCAGCGCCCAACACGTGAGGACGTTGCACTTGCCATTCACCTCCGCAATTCAGAGATGGCGATGGCCTCCTCATGAAAATCACTTCCGAGTTCGGTGCATTCATTGCACTTGCACATTTATGTGAGCCAGCCGACGAGGGGATCAACAAAAGGCTTGCCCTGGGAACTTCACCCGTTGAAGTGTTAGAAATGTTGAGCACAACGGGTTTTCCCCGAAGGGATAATGCTGCATTCCTACATAAACTCGATGCCTTAAACATCGAGGCCGAGTTGGAATTCGCACAGAAAATTGGTGCCCGAGTTCTCACTCGTGGTCATGAGGGTTGGCCAACCCAACTGAACTCCCTCGGGGCCGCGCAGCCTTGGGCACTGTGGGCAATGGGATCAATTGATTTTCGCGTGGTAGCACTGTCATCGGTCACCATCGTCGGTACGAGAGCGTGTACGCCCTACGGGGCGGGAATCGCAAGTCAATGGGCTGCTGATCTTGGCACGTGGGGGACGAGTGTCTTTTCAGGAGGGGCCCTTGGGATTGACTCGCATGTGCATCGGGGAGCACTATCCGTCGGCACTCCGACGGTTGCAGTTCTGGCCAGTGGGGTTCATGCTCGATACCCATCAAGCCACGAGCATCTGTTCACACAGATTATTGACAGTGGTGCAATTATTAGTGAGTCACCACCACGTGAGCCGGCCAAGAAAAGGCGCTTTCTTGCTCGCAATCGAATACTTGCCGGTCTTACCAAGGCGACATGTGTCATTGAAGCCACGGATCGAAGTGGTACAAGTTCAACAGCCCGAGAGGCATTGAATATGAATCGAATTGTTGCTGGAGTTCCGGGGTCTATTCATTCACCGACTTCACTCGGCGTTAACAGGCTCCTAAAGCATAAGGATGTGCATGTTGTGACCTCTAGCGCTGACCTTCAAGAACTCGTAAGTGGTTTCAATCCACTAAAAAAGAGCCTAGTTTGTAAAACTGGCGGTGGTGAGGACTCTCGTAGGGCCCACGATTGGCGTGAACTGAGTGAGACCGACTACGAAATATGGGAACTGCTACCCAAACGCGTGGGAATCGGTATTGACGTCCTGTCGCAAAAGACTGGCAGATCACGACTCAACCTGCTTGCTCGACTGAGTGAATTACACTTGACCGGTTTTGTTGAGAACACCGAAGGCAACTGGCGCAAGTCTTTCTAGCCGATATGCGCGGTGTTGAGGAAACTTCATGGATTTTTTGGTCCTACCCGCGAGCCGTTCCCGCATTGACATGACTTATTGATCATCATGGTGTCATGAGTGGGATTGCGGCCGAGTGGAATGTCGAAGTGGAGGCCTTCCTTGGTTATCTCAGTGGCGCCCGAGGTCGCAGTGGCAATACGGTGCGTGCCTATCGAAATGACTTGAGTCAATTATTCCATTCCATGCCCGACATTACGTCCGTCAGAGATCTGAGTTTAGTTGATCTTCGAGCTTGGCTGGCTGACCTTCATCGAAATGGATGTGCACGGTCCACGATCGCTCGAAAGGCTGCGGCAGCTCGGGCCTTTACTTCTTGGGCACTACAACGTGGAATCATTGAAGTGGACCCAGCGCTTCGCCTCGCAAGTCCATCCGTGCCGAAAACCCTCCCAGCGGTATTGACTCAAACCCAAACGTCAGCCTTGTTGGATCGAGATATTGATGTGAATAATGTGATTCATGTCAGGAACCAAGCCATTTTGGAGTTGCTTTACGCAACAGGTATTCGGGTCGCAGAGTTGTGCAGCGCAGATATTGGTGATCTCGATTCACATCGCAGGGTGATTCGCGTTGTCGGCAAAGGCAACAAAGAACGGATGGTGCCGTATGGAGTTTCTGCCCAGATTGCGCTCGATCGTTGGTGTGTTTTTCGTCGGCACATTGCGGTAGGTACACAATCACTATTCGTGGGAGCGCGAGGTGCTCGCATAGATCAAAGAGTGGTTCGCACTGTGGTGAATAAGTCGACAAAGGCGGTAACCGGTCACAGCCTGTCGCCACACGCACTTCGCCACACAGCCGCGACTCATGTTCTTGAGGGAGGTGCGGACATGAGGGTTGTCCAAGAGTTCCTCGGCCATGCGTCCATGGCTACAACCCAGCGTTATACGCACGTCAGCGTTGAGAGGCTCCGGAAGACTTTTGAAACTGCTCACCCACGATCAGGTTCCGATTCGAAACCAAGTTCGGTTGAAGCAGCGCAGTCGAACGCCACAGAATTGCAGGATTGAGGTACCGAGGAGTTGGTTCCTCCATGACTTTTAGCCCGAGATGCAAGCATCTGTCTTGGCAATGACCAGCGTTTCTGCTGGAAAAGTCCACGTGACCGATCACCATTCCAACGAATACGAAATTTCCCGCCTTCACTAGGGGGGTCACCGGTTCATATGTGGTCCGCACAGGGGTGCCTGAATCGATAACTGAACGTGATAACTCAATAGAAATTACTGGTTTTCCTGCTATTGATCCGGCAAATGAAACGATCCCCGAACCCACAGCAGTGACCCGGTGTCCTTGGCTTGCAGGAAAATCAACCCCTCGGTGTCCAGGGCCAAATGGTGAGGTGGGCGGGTCAAATACAGAGATAATCGCCCCACGGGAAACACCGGGCAGTGGTAGCCCCCATCGGGGCTGGTCTGAGGCAACGGCGCTCGGCATCGAGGCTAGGAGAGGGAGAATCCCCAATACCGAAATCACGACCATCCATGGGGGAATTTTCATGTGCTCAGCCTTGCCCAACGATCTACCCTTTCACCATGATCCATTGGGGATTGTGACCTGCGGGCCACTTGCGCTGTGAACTGTGGATGCCCGTACACTCGGGGTGCACCGCAGATGAGTAACCCGTTACTTGAATGGGGTGCAAATACGCGTGACTTAATCCGGTAGTCCGGCCGCGCCTTGAACGGTTCACAGCTAGCTGTGGGTGCAAGGGCGAAGTCACCAGGGGAGTTACATCAGTAATTCCAAACAACCGTGAGCGGCGAAAGCCGCATTATGGGCGCGTCGCGCCTGCAAGGAGTACCACAATGGCAACAGTAACAATGCGCCAACTACTCGACAGTGGCGTTCACTTCGGGCACCAAACCCGCCGATGGAACCCAAAAATGAAGCGCTTTATCTTCACTGAGCGCAATGGCATTTACATCATCGATTTGCAGCAATCACTTTCCTACATTGACAACGCATACGAGTACGTCAAGCAGACGGTCGCTCACGGTGGCAGCATAATGTTCATTGGTACCAAGAAGCAGGCCCAAGAAGCAATTGCTGACCAAGCCACTCGCGTCGGAATGCCCTATGTGAATCACCGCTGGCTTGGTGGAATGCTCACGAACTTCCAAACGGTGCACATGCGTCTTCAGCGTCTCAAGGAACTTGAAGTCATTGACTTCGATGACGTTGCAGGATCGAATCTGACGAAAAAGGAACTGTTGGTACTTCGCCGAGAGAAAATCAAGTTGGAGCATGTTCTTGGTGGTATTCGTGACATGGTAAAAATCCCGAGCGCAGTGTGGATTGTTGACACCAACAAGGAACACATCGCAGTTGGCGAAGCCCATAAATTGAAGATTCCTGTTATCGCGATGCTCGACACCAACTGCGACCCTGACGTTGTCGATTATCCAATCCCAGGGAATGACGACGCAATCCGCGCAGTTGCACTCCTTACCCGCGTGATCGCGGATGCAGTAGCTGAAGGCCTCATGATTCGTGCTGGTGGAGCTAGCACTGAAGCTGTTGAGCCACTGGCCGAATGGGAACGCGAATTACTCGCAGGATCAGAGGCTGTGGCCGTTGAAGCCCCTGCGGCTGAAGTAGTTCTCGAGGCTGAAGTAGTCGCGCCACTAACTGAAAACTAAATTCCCCAATGGGTTGAAAAGCCCACACGATCATTGAGAAAAGGACACCCAAGAACATGTCAAGTATTAGCGCCGCTGACGTAAAGCGTCTGCGCGAAGCAACATCTGCAGGAATGATGGAATGCAAAAAAGCACTCGTCGAAACAGATGGTGATTTTGATAAGGCCGTTGAAGCATTGAGAATTTCTGGTGCAGCTAAGGCAGCCAAGCGGGGGGCCGAGCGCACCACGTCAAACGGAATCGTTGCTGCAGAAGGCAACGCACTGATTGAACTGTTATGCGAGACTGACTTTGTTGCCAAGAGTGTGGATTTCTTGACTCTCGCGGACCAGCTTGCCTCGGCCGCCAACGCACATCAGGTCACTGATGCAGACGGCCTTCTTGCTGCGAAATTGGCAAATGGCGAAACCGCAGCGGACGCAATTGGTGGTCTCGCTGGAGTCATTGGAGAAAAAGTCGAACTGGGTCGAGTCAGCGTGCTGGAAGCACCTGTGGCCCTTTACCTACACAAGCGGGCATCGGATTTGCCACCTCAGGTTGGTGTTCTGGTTGCCTATCAAGGCGATGAGGCCGCGGCCCGAGGTGTGGCAATGCAGATCGCTGCTATGCGTCCGTTGTATCTAACCCGCGAAGACGTACCCGCAGAAATCGTTGAAAACGAACGACGAATCGCCTCGGAGACCGCCAAGGAAGAAGGCAAACCTGAAGCGGCCATGCCAAAAATTGTCGAAGGTCGGGTTAATGGCTATTACAAGGACGTAGTGCTCCTTGAGCAATCAAGTGTGACCGATAGTAAAAAGTCGGTGGCGCAGGTCCTGGCTGATTCGGGCACGACGGTTACAGCCTTCGCTCGATTTGAACCAGGCCAATAGCGCACCGACCGGAATCAAGGGAGATTGAACGTGAGAGAGCCTTCGGCATCAGTTCAATCAACGCTTGAGGGAACGATTGACACGTGGCCGCTCGCCCCTGAAGGTGGTTGGAAACGAGTTCTGCTCAAACTCAGCGGCGAGGCTTTTGCAGGGGACGGTTCATTGGGAGTGGATCCCGATGTTGTTGGCTCAATCGCCCGACAAATCGCTTCAGTCGTCAACTCCGGCATAGAGGTTGCGGTAGTTATCGGTGGGGGCAACTACTTTCGGGGTGCGCAACTGTCCGAGCGTGGCATGGAACGTGCCCGGGCTGATTACATGGGGATGCTTGGGACAGTCATGAACTGTCTCGCCTTACAGGATTTCTGTGAAAAAGCAGGGATAGACACCAGAGTTCAGACAGCAATAACCATGGGCCAGGTTGCCGAGCCCTACATTCCGCGAAAGGCCATGCGTCACCTCGAAAAGGGTCGAGTGGTGATTTTTGGGGCTGGACTTGGTCAGCCGTATTTCTCGACCGACACCACCGCCGCACAACGTGCACTTGAGATCGGTGCGGAGGTCGTACTTATGGCAAAAGGCGTCGATGGCGTCTACGACAGTGACCCGCGCACCAATCCTGAAGCGGTCAAATTCGACGAACTCACTCCGGCCCAAGTGTTAGCACAGGGGCTGAAAGTCGCAGACGCTACTGCCATTAGTTTGTGTCAAGACAACGATCTGCCGATCGTCGTGTTCAATTTATTGAAAGAGGGAAATATTGCCCGCGCCGTTCGTGGCGAGGCAATTGGAACACTAATTAGTAACTGAACCAGTGCACTTTCGAAAGGAATTGGAATGAGCGAGGATATTGACGTAGTGCTACTAGAAGCTACGGGAAAAATGGATAAAGCGATCTCTGTTGCCCGGGAAGACTTCAGCACGATTAGAACTGGACGGGCAACACCAGCCATGTTTAACAAAATCAATGTTGATTACTACGGAACGTTCACCCCGCTCAACCAACTCGCCTCATTTGTGACCCCTGAAGCGCGAATGATTCTAATTACTCCTTATGACAAAGGTGCTGCGGCTGGAATTGAAAAGGCGCTCCGCGACAGCGACCTTGGCATCAATCCAACAACGGACGGAAATGTCATCAGGGTTGCATTGCCACAATTAACGGAGGAGCGGCGCAAGGAATACATTAAGTCGGCCCGAACCAAGGGCGAGGATGCCAAGATTTCGATCCGGAATATTCGTCGCGGTGCCAAGGAAACCCTCGAGGCAATGCAAAAAGATGGCACGGCAGGTGAAGACGAAGTTCGGCGAGCTGAAAAAACGCTCGATGAAGTCACACACAAGCACACCGAGCACATTGATGAAATTCTTAAAAACAAAGAAGCAGAACTGCTCGAGGTTTAATTCATGAGTGAAAACCCCGGAATTAAGGCAGGCCGCAACCTTCCGGCCGCCATAGCTTCTGCGGTCGTGCTCGCCATTCTTGTGATCGTTTCACTTTTTACCATTAAATGGTTGTTTGGCGTTCTTGCCATTGTTGCCCTCTTAGTGGCTGTCCATGAATTCGTCACGGTGCTAAGGTCAAAAGGCATTCATGTTGCTCGCACTCCCGTTTATTTAGCAACCGTCGTAATCCCCGCAGTCGCTTATGTTTGGGGCTTTGAAGCCCAGCTCGCAACCACTGGAATTGCAATTTTGTCAGTCATGATCTGGAGGCTGCGAAAGGGTTCCGAAGGTTTCGTTGCTGACATCAGTGTCTCAGTGATGCTGGTTGCGTATCTGCCCTTCATGGCCGCCTTCCTGATGCTTTCACTTGCTGCCGACAACGGACCATGGCGTGTTTTGGTGTTCGTTCTCCTCACAGTGTCCAACGACATTGGTGGCTATGCCGTTGGTGTTTTCTTCGGCAAGCATCCCATTGCACCGCAGATCAGTCCCAAAAAATCATGGGAAGGATTGGCCGGTTCCATCGCATTACAGTCGATCGTTGGAATTCTTGCCTTCATGTTTATCTTCGATGCACCCTGGTGGCAGGGTCTGATTGCAGGGCTCGCAATGACGATTGGTGCTACGGGTGGAGACTTCATTGAAAGTGCCATCAAGCGTGATCTTGGCGTAAAGGATATGGGGACGATTGTCCCTGGTCACGGTGGCATTATGGACAGGTTGGACTCGCTCATTCCGAATGCATTCGTCTCCTGGGTTTTGTTTAGTATCTTTCTTGGAACAGGCATCTGATGCCGGCCCCGGGTGAGTTGGTTTTTGAGTCCCCCAAAAGAGGGAAGCCACCCATTCACTTTCTCGATCTAGACGTTCCCCAACGTAAGGAAGCCTTGATCGCCATGGGTATGCCGGGCTTCCGTGCCGACCAGATCTCGCGTCATGTTTTTGAACATTTGGAAACAGATATTGCTCAGTGGAGTGACATTCCTGAGTCGGCTAAGCCTGAAATTCGCAGTGGGCTATTCCCTCAAATTCTTGACCCCGTGCGATCTATTGAGTGTGACAAAGGGGAGACCGTTAAAACTCTGTGGAGGTTACACGACGGTTCCTTAGTAGAAAGTGTTCTTATGCGTTACCCGTCGAGGGTGACAATTTGTATCTCTTCACAGGCTGGTTGCGGGATGAACTGCCCCTTTTGTGCAACGGGGCAGGCAGGGTTAACTCGAAATCTGTCAGCGGCGGAAATCTTTGGTCAAGTTCTGGCAGGGGCCCAATCGTTGGCTCGTAACGAGATTGCCGGTGGACCAGGTCGTGTCTCGAATATTGTGTTTATGGGTATGGGTGAACCTCTGGCTAACTACACAGCAGTAATGGGTGCGGTGCATCGAATAGTTGATCCGAGTCCAGCCGGTCTTGGTTTAAGCGCGCGAGGAGTGACCGTGTCAACTGTTGGACTGGTCCCCAAAATGCGGCAGTTAGCGACAGAAGGTTTGCCCCTTACTTTAGCCGTTTCACTTCACGCGCCGGACAATGAATTACGGGATACGTTGGTTCCAATTAATACCCGCTGGTCGGTCGAAGAGGTGCTTGATGCCGCTTGGGAATATGCAGACATAACGAAACGACGTGTCAGCATCGAATACGCCCTGATTAAGGACATTAATGATCAACCTGAGCGGGCAAAGTTGTTGGCAAAGCGGCTTCACGGCAAGTTGGTACACGTGAATCTCATTCCACTTAACCCGACCCCGGGGTCTAAATGGACCGCCTCCCGTCCCGAGGATGAACGGGCATTCGTCCGCATTCTCAAAGCTGGGGGTATACAAGTGACCGTGCGAGACACGCGGGGCAGTGAAATTGATGGAGCATGCGGTCAACTTGCCGCATTGGATTAGAAAGCGAAGGCTCATAATGACATCGGATTCCCCGATTGCGAATTCGTTACAAATAAATCGGAAAGCACTGATTCGTGAACTTATTTTTACTTTTTTTCGTACGGCCGCTCTCGTCCTCCTCATTGCATTGATTTTAAGTCGGACACCTGAAGAACAAAACTTTCAATCGGTCGGTGTAATTATCGGAATGATTGTTTTGGCCTCCATTTACATATTGTTTTTTATAAGGTCGATCCGCGCTGTTCAGAAGTCCAAATTTCCTAATATTCGAGCGGGCGAAGCCATGTTGTCGTCCGGGATCCTCTTGTTAGCTATTTTTGCCAGTATTTACTCTGAAATGTCATTGCAAGACTCAGCAGCATTTACTGAGACTCTTACACCCTTTAGCTCAATGTATTTTTCGCTCACTATTCTGGCCACGGTCGGTTTTGGTGACATCGCACCGGTCACTGTTCCAGCTCGGTCGGTAGCAATGGCTCAGATGGTTCTCGACTTAGTATTTATCGGCGTGCTAGTGCGAGTATTTACCAGTGTGGCTAAACGTTCCTTAGCGAGCAGGTCTGCCTCTCAGGAAAGCGCAGGCTAGAGGTCCAACCCGAATTGGTCAATAATGGTTTGTGTCGAAGAGCCCAGGCCTGGGGGTGGTAATTGGTACTCAACGGGAGTTCGACTGAAGGTAACGGGGTTGGCGACAATGCCATCCTTGACCGGTTCAAGACCAAGTTGTTCCGCCAATTCAAAGGCTTGAGGGATTGAGTTGATCGGACCACACGGAATCCCATGCGCATTTAGGATCGCGTACCAGTGGTCGGCTGTATTCGTTGCCAGTACATCATTTAGTTGGATTCGAAGAATGTCTCGGTGCGCAATCCGGTCTGGATTTGTCGTGAACCGAGGATCATTGGCCAACTCGGGCAGTTGGAGTGCGGAACACAAATGTGTGAATTGGGTGTCATTTCCCACTGCAATCACGATTGACCGATCCGAGCAATCGAAGACTTCGTATGGAGCAATGCTCGGATGGGCATTGCCTAACAGTCCTGGTGTCACCCCACCAAGAACAAATGCACTGCTTTGATTCACCATAGAAGAAAGCAAAACGGAGAGTAGATTGACCTCCAAATGTTGCCCAAGTCCAGTTTCATTTCGTTCAATCAGTGCGGCCATGATTGCATTGCTTGCGTGTAGGCCGGTGAGGACATCAACAAGTGCCACGCCTACTTTTGTGGGTTCATGAATTCCAGTGACACTCATGAGGCCACCCATTGCTTGAATCAAAAGGTCGTATCCGGGTAGGTCTTTACCTTCTTTGCTCCCGAATCCGCTAATTGAACAGTAGATGACTTTAGAATTGCTTGCGCTCACGCTCCCATAATCCAAAGCAAATTTATCAAGTGCGCCCACCCGAAAATTCTGAATCACTACATCGACCTGCGAGGTTAACTTGTGTGCACGTCGCAAATCTGTGGTGTTTTTGAAATCCAGTGCAATGGAATGCTTATTTCGATTTACTGATTCGAAGTACGTGGCTTTGCCTTCACTTGTGTAGGGGGGACCCCATTCTCTGGTGTCGTCGCCATGTTGGGGATTCTCAATTTTAATCACGGTTGCGCCATAATCTGCCAGCAACATGGTTGCATACGGACCTGCGAGAACTCGTGAGAAGTCGGCGACAACTATTCCATCAAGTGGACCAGGCATGTTTTATTTAAAAGCTGCTAGACCGGTGAGCGCATGTCCAATCACAAGGGTGTGCATCTCGTTTGTGCCTTCGTAGGTGAAGACGGATTCTAAATTATTCATGTGACGAATAATGGGGTATTCCAAGGTTATTCCATTGCCTCCAAGAATGCTCCTGCATTCACGTGCAATCTTGAGTGCCTCACGTGCATTGTTAAGTTTCCCTAATGAAATTTGTTCGGGGGTGACTCCAACGGTGTCCTTGAGGTGACTGAGGTGCAGGGCTAGCAACATTCCTTTCCCCAGTTCCAAGGTCATGTCCGCCAATTTTTTCTGGGTGAGTTGATAGCCGGCTATGGGCCGATCAAATTGAACTCGATTAATGGAGTAGTCAATTGCAGTTTCAAGGCAGTCGCGAGCGGCGCCCAATGCCCCGAATGCAATTCCAAACCGGGCCTCATTGAGACAACTCAGTGGTCCGCGAAGACCTTTTACTTCAGGAAGCATTGAATCTGCGGGTAGGCGGACATCGGTGAAAACCAGTTCACTTGTTACTGAGGCGCGTAGGGACATCTTTTTGTGAATTGTATTTGCCACGAAACCGGGGGAATTTGTGGGAACAATGAAACCACGAATGCCGTCGGAGGTTTGTGCCCACACAACGGCTACATCGGCGACACTTCCATTTGTGATCCACATCTTTGAACCATTGAGGATCCAGTCCTGACCCTCACGCTTGGCGTTGGTCAGCATGCCCGCAGGGTTTGAACCAAAATCTGCTTCGGTCAGGCCAAAACATCCGATAATTTCACCCGTTGCCATTCCTGGAAGCCATGCCTGCTTTTGCTCGGGGGTGCCAAATTCGTAAATAGCAAACATAGCGAGTGATCCCTGGACGCTGACCATTGAGCGGATCCCGGAGTCCCCAGCCTCAAGTTCTAAAGCTGCAAGGCCATAAGCGGTGGCAGTCGTACCTGCGCACCCATAGCCGTGAAGGTGCATGCCGAGAACTCCAAGGGAACCAAAGTCACGAATGAGTTCCCGTGCGGGAACCTCGCCTTTTTCAAACCAATCAGCAACGTGGGGCTTAATATTCGAATCGACATACTCTTTGACAACTGCTGCCATCGCGCGATCTTCACTGCTGGAGTGATGGTTAAGGGCGAATAGTTCGAGTGGACCGGTAGGCATTGCAACAGACTATCACCAATGTATCCAAAATCATGGATTGTATCCAATATAAGTGTAGGTCGACGGATAGGCTTCCGAAGTGTTGGAATCGAATGCGCTCAAAGTTGGGCAGTGGACAATGCTTCTTCTCGCAATCTTAGGGTTCATTGCTTTTTATTTCTCAGGAGCTGCGGCTTTATCCGTTGATGCTCTTTACTCGCTCATCAACTTTGCAAGTGCAATCGTGGCCCGAAAGGTCATGATCGCTTCCCGTTCGGCGCCGGATCATGCACATCCGTATGGCAAGGGCGCACTAGAGAATTCGTACGTTCTAATCCGTTCAGCAATCATCGTGGGAGTTATTGGTCTCGCCTTTGTGGGCGCCGTCGTTTCGATTATTGAATACCTCATTTACGGTGATACAACTGAAATCAATCTTGGAATAGCTGGTACATACGGCGTCATAGCGGCGGTCATCCTGTTGCTTCTGTCATTCAATTATTCTCGGGCGCAGCGCAGAACGCCTTCCGGCGTACTTACGGCAGAAAGCAAAGCGACGCGTCTGGATGCAATCATGAGCGCGGCTACAGGCATTACATTCATTGCCGTCTCGATGATTCCAAGCGGAACCCCGATTTCGAATAATTCATTTGATATTAGGGAAATCGCGGACTCCCTTCTGGTTATCGTCTTAGTTTTACTATTGATTTCAGAACCATGGCGAACAATCAAGTCCGAATTTGGTCGAATTACGGGTTCGCGTGAAGACCCAGCCCTTGAAGCGCAGATCAGATCGCTACTGTCCGACCATGGGGACGTAGTTACTGATATCTATGCGGTAGATCGAGGATCGATCATCGAGATAGACGTTCGCTTGTCTTATGTGGGAGCCAAATCTGTGTCAGAACTAGATGAGATGAGAGCAAGCGTCGTTGCCGTGCTTGCCCCAGCATTGGGAAAGACACGAATTCATGTGGTGTTCACCGAGCGGGAAATTGAAAATTTCAATTAATGGCCAAGCATGCGGCTCATATAGGCCGCACTTCGCGAATTCTTCCCCGTCTTTTGCTCATGTGAATCGGCGCGTTGCATTACTTGCAGTCCAAGATTGGCGCCGATCCAGCGCAGTGGTTCGGGCTCCCATTTTCTCGATACGTGATTAACCCAGGGGAGCGTTGTGAGTTCGGATTGGGTTTTTGTGATCAAGTGGGCCAAGGTTTTGCCACCCAAGTGCGCGGTTCCCACGCCGTCACCCACGTAGCCACTACTTGAACCGAGCCCTGTTGTTGGGTCAAAGTTGCAACTTGCCCACCAGTCACGTGCGATACCCAGTGGACCACCCCACGCATTGGTGAACTCAATACCCGCAAGAACTGGGAACATTTCAAGCAATGTTGCACGAAGTTCTTGGTGCACATTCGAATTGGTGTCCTGGTGGGGTGAAATCTTGGAATTGAAATGATACGGCGCACCGCGCCCACCAAAGGCGATCCTGTTGTCTGCGGTTCGTTGTCCGTAAATAATGAGATTACGGTAGTCCGAAAAAGTCTCGCGCTCTCCAAGACCAATATTTTCCCAGATACTTGAGGAGAGTGTCTGAGTTGCCACCATGAGTGAATATACGGGTGCGATCGAACGTTTCTCACCTTGCAATGTCTTCGTGTAGCCCTCTGTTGCTCGAATTATGTTTGGAGCATGAACTGTTGCGCCTGAGGTCAACACCGAGCCCGAGTCAATGCGCAAAGCGTGAGTACCCTCAAAAATTGAGACTCCGCGTGAGTGCACGTAGGTGCTGAGCTGGCGTACTAACTTGTAGGGATCTATTGCTGCGCAATGGGGAGTGAAGGTTCCTCCCACGACATCAGTTGCGCTGATTCGCTCCCGAGTTTCATTGGCGCTCAGGTATGTCAAATCATCTGGAAAGCCCCAGTCAGCGAACTCCTTGACGTCTGCCAGCGCCCGGTCGTTTTGAAGAGCACTGCGGGCGGCGACAACGGTGCCACCGTGGGCCCAGTCGACATCCCAATTGTGTGAATGTGCGACCTGACCGATGTCCGCGACATTTTTCACCATTGCCTGGTGCATACGACGAGCAGCTTCGCGAGAACTTGCACGCGCAAGTGAGGTGAAGTGAGCGGGAAACAGTGCAGATACCCAGCCGCCATTGCGTCCACTTGCACCAAAACCAACAAATTCGGACTCAATTATTGCAATCCTCAACGTTGGGTCCATTTTGTTCGCGTAGTAGGCGGTCCAAAGGCCGGTGAAGCCGCCGCCAACAATCGCGAGATCAACATCGATATCACTCCCAAGGCTTCCATTGAAAACGGGAGGATCCTGGGATCGCTGGGAGTACCAAAGGCTCGTGTTCATTGACTTAATGTTTCCAGGCGGCTACGTAATCGGGAATAGGGGTTCCTTGCGGTACGAACTGGTCAGGGATGGGTACACCGAGTTGCTCATAGATCGGAATCTGCCCGGCCCAAATTGTCTTCCCTTCGCGACTATCCAAGTCCCCTTCGAAGTCATCTGGTGGGCCCTCACTGATTTTGATAGAGAATTCAGTAAGGGGGAGTGACAGGGTCATCGTTGCCTTGAGTTCCTTAGGCGAGGGTTGTCGTGCATGATCCCAACGACCAGGCATCAAGTGCTCGGTTATCACCTGCAATGCATCAAATTCGGCCTGGCCAGTTAACCGGGTTGAAGTCCCCAACACCATCGCGCATCGGTAATTCATGCTCGACTCAAACAGGCTGCGCGCCAGAACCAGCCCATCTAATACGGTCACCGTTATGCAGGCGGGTGAACCTGACTCCAATAGCTTGAACATTCGTGAAGCTGTGGAACCGTGAATGAGTACGGTGTCACGGTCACGGGCGTAAGCCACTGGAATAACAATGGGTTGCCCGTGATCCACGACGCCGACGTGTGCAACTCGACCGGCGTCTAGGACCGCGTGCAATGTTTGTATATCTGTCCTAGCTTTTTCAGGTAAGCGTTTTACCGTCGTCCTTGCATTGGTATGGGCTTTGGCCACGTGAAATCCCTACAAAACTTCGAGTGCCTGGGTCAACACATTTCTCAGGATGCCCTCAATTTCATCGAATTCTTTCTGACCGATCGTAAGTGGGGGTGCAAGCTGGATGACGGGGTCACCGCGGTCATCAGCCCGACAGTACAAGCCATTGTCAAAGAGGGCCTTGGACAGGAACCCCCGTAAGAGCCGCTCACACTCAGCGTCATTAAATGTTTCTCGGGTATTTTTGTCTTTGACCAATTCAATTCCGTAGAAGTAACCAGCACCTCGAACATCACCGACGATAGGAATATCGCTCAATTTTTCGAGAGTGCGGCGAAAGTTCCCTTCGTTCTCAAGAACATTCTGGTTGAGACCTTCTCGCTCGAAAATGTCAAGGTTTTCCATAGCAACAGCCGCAGAAACAGGATGACCGCCCCAAGTGTATCCGTGCAGGAATGAAGTTGTTCCGTTCTTGAACGGCTCAAAGAGTCGATCGCTGGCGATCATTGCACCCAGCGGGGAGTAACCAGAAGTCATTCCCTTCGCACAGGTAATGATGTCGGGAGTAACACCAAATCGGTTCATTGCAAAGTAGTCACCGATGCGACCGAAGGCAGTAATGGTTTCATCGGCGACCATGAGTACGTCGTATTCATCGCAGATCTCGCGCACACGCTCCAGGTATCCGGGCGGAGGGGGGAAACACCCACCGGAGTTTTGAACAGGCTCTACAAATACTGCGGCGACGCTATCCGCACCTTCAAACTCAATAGCCTCGGCAATACGATTGGCTGCCCAAAGACCAAATGCTTTTTCATCTCCACGGTATTCCTCGGGTGCGCGGTAAAAGTTTGTATTCGGAACTTTCACTCCACCGGGAACTAGCGGCTCGAAAGGGATTTTCGCATCGGGAATACCCGTAATGCTAAGGGCCCCTTGGGGAGTTCCGTGATAGGCAACTGCGCGACTAATCACTTTCGTTTTTGTGGGTTTCCCGGTTAATTTGAAGTATTGTTTGGCCAGTTTCCAAGCGCTTTCTACTGCTTCGCCTCCGCCCGAGGTGAAAAACACTCGATTCAGATCTCCCGGTGCCAAGTGAGCCAGTCTCTCGGCAAGCAAAATGGCATTTGGGTGTGCGTAGGACCAAATAGGAAAAAAGGCTAGCTCCTCAGCCTGCTTTGCGGCTGCTTGGGCAAGTTCCCTTCGTCCGTGACCAGCTTGAACGACGAATAGTCCTGACAGTCCATCAAAATATTTATTTCCTTGATCATCCCAAATATATGCACCTTGACCTTTGGTAATCACAGGAACATGGCCACCTTCGTAATACGTCGAGTGACGGGTGAAGTGCATCCAAAGGTGTTCGCGGGCTTTGTCCGCGAGTCGATCTGATCCTGATTCGGTAACGTATTGCGGCGTGGTTGTCATTTGGTTCCCCAACTGTAGGTTTGTTTGCGAAGGCCGAGATAAACGAAAGTTTCTGTTGAAACAACGCCCGAGATGTTTCTGATTTGCGAATTTGTGACTCGCAGGAGGTGGTCATCGTCCTCTGCAACGCACTCAGCCAAAAGGTCATACTTTCCGGTTACTAGCACTAGATATGAAATCTCGGGTAGTTGCTCGATTTGCTTGGATACCGCCTCCACATCACCATGAACTTTGATTGCGATCATTGCCGTACGAAGATAACCAACTTGGGCAGGGTCTGTAATTGCCACAATTTGCATGACACCTTGGTCATGTAATTTTTGGACCCGCTGTCGGACCGCGGCCTCGGATAAACCGACAGCCTTACCAATCGTGGCATACGGTCGGCGGCCATCCTGTTGAAGTTGCTCAATGATCGCGCGAGATGCGTCATCAAGTGGTGCAGATTTACGGACCATGCACTTACTTTGGTCCTATTTTCACAAAAAATCAAGTCTTTCCGCGTTAATTGACCGGTTATACAACTAAAACCGTACATTTATATCCAAGAATCGAGTGAAATCAATTATTTTAGGGTACCGTGTTGCACATCTCTAGTGGGAGGAAAACATGACACAGGTACTAAGAAACTTCGTGGGTGGACAGTTTGTTGACACTCAAAAAGGTGCAGTCAGCGAACTGATTAACCCTTCGACGGGTGAGATTTTTGCTACAGCTCCAATATCCGATCCCGCAGACATCGATCAGGCGTTCACGGTCGCTGCCACTGCGTTCGAATCGTGGAAGAACTCTACTCCGTCTGAACGCCAACAGGCTCTGTTAACAATTGCAGATACCTTCGAGGCACATGCTGATGAACTAGTGGCGATTGAGAGTGAAAATACGGGGAAACCGGTTCCGGTCACCATGACCGAAGAAATCCCACCCATGATTGACCAAATCAGATTCTTTGCAGGCGCGGCCCGCATACTTGAGGGCAAGTCCGCTGGTGAATACATGGCAGGTTATACCTCGATGGTTCGTCGCGAACCCATTGGCGTTATTGGTCAAGTGACACCTTGGAATTACCCCATGATGATGGCTGCTTGGAAATTTTTTCCTGCGATCGCTGCGGGAAATACAGTAGTTTTAAAGCCCAGTGACACCACGCCAGCCTCAACATTGAAAATGGCGGAGCTTATCTCTCAGTCGGGGGCTCTCCCAGATGGTGTGTTCAATGTGGTGTGTGGTGACCGCAATACCGGAAAGGAACTGGTCGAGCACAAAACTCCTCAAATGGTTTCCATCACAGGGTCGGTTCGGGCAGGAATACAGGTGGCGGCTTCGGCGGCAATGGACGTCAAACGAGTCCACCTAGAACTTGGGGGCAAAGCGCCCGTTGTAGTTTTTGATGACGCGGATATTGACGCTGCTGCGGAGTGGTTAGCTGTTGCAGGTTTCTTCAACGCGGGCCAGGACTGCACGGCAGCAACTCGAATGCTGGTAGCCCCACGGATTTACGACGATTTCGTAGCAGCCATGGCTGAGCAGGCAGCGGCGCTATCAACAACATTTGAGGACGGTCCCACGGGTGAGGGCCTCATTCCGCCGGTAAATAATGCTGGTCACATGGATCGGATACTCGGCTTCATTGAGCGTGCTCCCAGGCACACCAAAGTTGTAGCAGGTGGTTCTCGACAGGGAAATCGTGGTTTCTTTATTCCGCCGACAGTGATCGAAGGATTTCAACAAGACGACGAGATGATTCAAAATGAGATTTTCGGTCCGGTAGTCACTATCCAGAAATTTACCGATGAAGCTCAGGCGCTGGCATTTGCAAATGGCGTGAGTTACGGTCTTGCATCATCTGTTTGGACAAAAGACTTTGGTCGAGCAATGCGCATGGCCAAGGGACTCGATTTTGGTTGCGTGTGGATTAATACCCACATCCCACTTGTTGCCGAAATGCCTCACGGCGGTTTCAAGCATTCAGGGTACGGCAAAGATTTGTCAATGTATGGATTCGAGGATTACACCCGCATCAAGCATGTTATGGCTAATTTGGAAAGTTAACAATCTGAGTTTCTATTGGAATTACACATATGAATGGCACATAAGTGTGGGGCAGGAGCAAATAATGCCCCTGCCCCACACTTATGTTTCTAACTGTTAGTTGCCACCCTCATTGAGGGTTACTTCGATCGGAGCATATGCATCTCCGGTGGTATTGAAACCTTCAGCGGTGAGCGCTGCATTTGCAGCTTCCGCGTATTGGTTCGTGTATGCCTCAGCTGGTGGCTCGGCGGTGATAATTGTTGCCCCTTCGAGGTTCTTTGTGTTCAGGGAAACACTGACCGTCTGTGCCCACAGTTCATCCTCGATGACTCCGATACCCATGGGTGATGGCCAGATCAACTTGTTGACCTCGTTCATCATCCAGAGTTGGTGGCTTGCGCCAAGTTTGGAACCGTTTGCCGTGATGATGTCAGCACACTCTTGTGCGTTATCGCGGCAGTGGATCCAGCCCTTGAGTGATGCAGTAACGAAACGCTGCGTGGTGTCTTGGTACGCGGCATCTGCGAGGCGCTCTTCTGATGCCCAGATTGCATCCTGGTACATCGCGGTGCCTTCGTCATTCCAGTTGATCACATTGAAGTCGCCAGGCTGGTACAACTCGCCGGTATCAGGATTAACTGACTCCAAAACCTGTGCGTATTCGTTGTAGGTCATGGCCTGAGCTGCGTCAATCTCACGATTGAGAAGTGCTTGCATGTCGAATTGCTGTTGCACCAATTCAACGTCATTGGCTGGATCAAGACCGGCCTTTGTCATGCCTGCAAACAGTTCATATTCGTTTCCAAATCCCCAGTTGCCAACCTTCTTACCTGCAAGGTCTGCTGCTGTGGTGATGTTGGAATCCGCCCATGAAACTTGGAGTGTTCCGGATGTGCGGTAAACCTGAGCTACGTCAACAATTCCTGCGCCTTGCTCGCGTGAAGCTAGAGCTTTGGGGACCCATGAAATGGCGAAGTCTGCGCCACCCTGAGCGAGGACAGTCTGGGGAACGATGTCAACGCCGCCCTCAAGAATGGTTACATCAAGGCACTGCTCTTCATAGAAGCCCAAGTCCTTGGCGGCATAGTAGCCACCGAACTGAGCCTGAACGAACCACTGAAGTTGAAGCGAAACAGGAGTAAGTTCTGTGCACTCTGTAGAGGCCTCCTCGGTGGCGGCCTCTTCTGTGGTTGCTGCATCTGTTGTTTCACTTGTTGTTTCGTCGTCACTGCTACACGCAGTGAGAAACAGAAGACCCGAAGCAGCTACAGCTGCGACGCGAATCCAACTTTTTCCTCTATTCATTATTTCTCCCTTTTTTTGATTTACCGGTGTGTCATTTAAGATTTGGCATGTAGTTGTGAACTGCGAGGCGTTACGAGGCGCTCTATAGCAATGATGGCTAGGTAAAAAATTAGACCGGTGATAATTGCCGCTAGGACATACGCCCAAGCACGACCGTAGGCCGTGTTTGCGGCGGCGCTAGCTATTCGACTACCAAGTCCCTCCTGGGGGCCTCCGAAATACTCGGCCACTAATGCAGCGATAACGGCCAATGGCGCCGCAATTTTGAGGCCAGTGAAGAAGAACGGAATGGCGTTTGGAATTCGAAGGATTCGAAGTGTGGTTCGCGGAGCCGCGTTTAATGACCGCATTAGTTCAAGTTGAACTGGATTTACTTGAATGAGGCCACGCATCACGTTGACGAAAATGGGAAACAAAACAATGATCGCGGTGACGAGCACCCGCGGGGTGCGACTGGTGATGTTGAACATGTTGTTCAAGATTGGAGTTAAGGCGATGATCGGTACCGTTGCCAACCCGGCGGCGAGTGGTGTCACTATTTTGTCGACAGTGACAAACCTCTGCGCAAGCAGAGCCATAAAAAGCCCGGCAAGTGTTCCAAATAACAGTCCTAAGAAGGCGGTTGTGCCGGTGTAAAAAGCTGCACCCCACATTAGCGCTGCACCATTGGAGAATTCGGAGGCGATCAAACTTGGAGCGGGAAGAAGGAAAGGCTTAAGGTCTTGAATGACAACGAGGAGTTGCCAGGCTCCGAGAAATAGTGCCGCAACTAGTATCGGAGGCCACAGATAATTCAGTTTCGAATTCATCAGACTTCACCCCGGAATGAAGAAGCGGATGTTCGTGACGTGTCGTGCAGGCGAAGCGCTTCGCGGACTGATGTTACGCAATGGAAGAAGTGATCAGATTCCCGCGTCGTTTCTGTCCGCTCCCCGAGATCAACGTTTATTTCCGCGGTGATTCGACCTGGTCGAGGGGACATCACGACCACTCGATCAGAGAGGTAGACCGCTTCTGGGATGGAGTGAGTCACAAAAACAATTGTTTTGCCCGTATCGAGCCGTATTCGCAGGAGCTCATTCTGCATACGTTCACGGGTCATTTCGTCGAGTGCACCGAATGGTTCATCCATGAGCAGCAGCGGTGGGTCGACAGCGAGTGATCGAGCGATTGCAACACGTTGTTGCATACCTCCGGAAAGTTCCCAGGGGCGGTGATTGCCAAATTCAGAAAGCTGGACCATATCGAGCAGTTCAGCAGACCTCGCTTCACGCTTGGACTTGTCCCATCCGGCGAGCTCTAGGGGGAGTTCAATGTTTTTGCTGACTGTTCGCCAGTCAAAGAGGGCAGCCTGCTGGAATGCAATTCCGTAGAGACGATCCTTGCGGGCATCTTCGGGGGATTTTCCTGAAACTTGCACACTGCCGGAGTCAAATCCGGTGAGGTCTCCAATGACTCGAAGGAGCGTGCTTTTCCCACACCCGGAGGGTCCAATCAGTGAAATAAATTCACCCGTGTGAACATCTAGGTTTACGTCAGAGAGTGCAATTACTTCGTTTTCATTGCCCTTGTTGAACACCTTTGAAACATGCGAAATAGCAAGTGCACTTCCTGTGTCAGGGGTTGTTGTCATGCCAGACCTTTCTTAGGAAGATTCCGAGTGAGTAATACATCAATTGCGGTAATTGCGGCTGTCACGACAAGCCCTAACATGATGGCGCCGAAAACTGCCACATAGACTTTTGCTGGCTGCGCAGTCGTCTCGCGGGCATATTCGACCATTAGTCGCCCGATCCCACCTCGAACACCTGTTGAGATTTCGGCAACAACAGTGCCGACTACAGCAGCCGCAGCTGAAACCTTGAGTGCAGGAACAAGATAGGGAATACTTGCTGGGAAGCGTAATTTCCACAAAACCTTATTGTTTGTTGCAGCGTAGGATCGCATTAGTTCAAGCGATGTTGCGCTGGGTGCCTGTAAACCGCGAAGTGCACCAATAGACAACGGGAAGAAAGCCAAGTAGGCCGCGATGAACATCACGGAATAAGTGGTTGACCACTGAATTGGTCCAAAACTAATTTGATTTCCAATTCCGACAATCAGTGGTGCCAAGGCAATAAGAGGAACTGTTTGCGAGGCGATCACGAATGGCAGCAGCCCGCGCTCAAAAAACAAAAATCTCTGCATGATTATTGCGAGAAGTAGCCCAACAGAAACACCAATGACAAACCCACCCAATGCCAACATCAATGAGTAGGTTGCCGCGGATAGGACTGCTTGAAAGACTGTTGTTTCTGAACCTCTCACTTCAGGCATAGTGAAAGCGGAAAACATGGTCCAAATATGTGGCATTGCCTGATCGGATGTATTAAAGGGAAGATCGATTAGCGTTCCCAAAATTTTTGTGAGTTCCCACATTATTGCTATGAGAAGCACGCCTGCGAGAGCCCACAAAAATGAAACAAATCCCTTGGAAACGCGACCACGAGTTGAAGCCATCTTTACTCTTTTGCTTTGCGCTTTTCTGAAACAGCAGGAATGACTTTTTCTCCATACTCTGCCATCGTGTGATCTTTATCATCATGCTGGAGGTACAGGGCGAATTGGTCAACGCCAAGTGACTTGAGTTCTTCAAGGCGTCGAATCTGCTCTTCAACCGGACCTATGATGCAAAAACGATCAATGATTTCGTCGGGAACAAAATCGGTGTGGGTATTTCCGGCTTGACCGTGATCGTTGTAGTCGTAACCTTTTCTGCCCTTGATGTAGTCGGTGAGGGCCTGTGGCACGGCCCCACCGCCCTCTCCGTACCGATCGACAATGTCGGCCACGTGATTACCGACCATTCCGCCGAACCAGCGGAGCTGGTCGCGGGCGTGAGCCACATCGTCGGTTACGTATGCAGGGGCAGCCACACAAATTTTCACAGCGTCTGGATCACGTCCAGCAGCCTTGGCTGCATCTTTTACTGCCTTGATGGTCCATTCAGCGATGGAAGGGTCGGCAAGTTGAAGAATGAACCCGTCGCCTACTTCACCCGTTAACGCAAGTACTTTTGGACCGTAGGCAGCCACCCATACGGGAGTGCGGCTTTCAGCTGCCCAGGGGAGACGGATGTCATTGCCGTTGTAATCAACGGACTCGCCATTGACTAAACCCTTGAGATTAACAACAGCTTCGCGAAGCTCTGCAACGGTTACTGGCTTGCCGTTGGTTACCCGAACGGCGGAGTCACCTCGGCCAATTCCGATCACCGTTCGATTGCCATACATCTCGTTCAATGTCGCAAATACTGATGCTGTGACAGTGATGTCCCGAGTAGCCGGGTTCGTCACCATTGGTCCGATAGTTATGTTGCGTGTTTCGTTGAGAATCTTGCTATAGATGACGTAAGGCTCTTCCCACAAAATATGTGAGTCGAAGGTCCAGACGTATTTGAAACCATATGTTTCCGCCTTACGTGCAAGATCAACGACCCGTGCAGCAGGGGGAGTGCATTGCATAACCACACCAAAATCCATGACTTCAACCTTTCGTGAGTGAATAGTTTTCGAAATGTTTAACGAGTCTGAGGGAATCCCAGGTCGACAGAACTTGTTGAAGGATCAGGCCACCGCGAAGTGACTGTCTTGGTATGGGTGTAAAACTCAATACCGGCAGGTCCATACATGTTGGCGTCACCGAAAATCGAAGACTTCCAGCCTCCAAAGCTGTAGTAGCCCACTGGTACTGGGATGGGTACGTTTATGCCAACCATTCCCACCTGAATATCAAACTGGAACTGGCGGGCGGCTCCACCATCGCGGGTGAAGATTGCCGTGCCGTTTCCATATTGATGGTCGTTGATCAGCGTGACGGCTTCCTCGTATGTATCAACGCGAATAACTGAGAGGACAGGGCCGAAGATCTCTTCATCGTAAACTTTCATTCCGGGTCGAACATGATCAATGAGTGATGGGTTAAGGAAGTAGCCCTTTTCTGGGAGTGCTCCTTCGCGACCATCAATTACGACTGTTGCACCCTCTGCAGCTGCACCGGCGATGTAAGAGGCAACCTTGTCGCGGTGTTCTCCAGTGATCAATGGACCCATCTCGTTCACAGGGTCAGTACCCGGCCCCACCTTCAAGGCGGGAATGCGCGTAGAAATCGCGTCAATCAGGGGATCGGCAATGTCGCCGACGGCAACAACCACGGAGATTGCCATGCACCGTTCGCCAGCGGAGCCGAATCCGGCACTAACAGAGGCATCGGCTGCCATATTTATATCTGCATCTGGCAGGACAACCATGTGGTTCTTGGCCCCACCCAGTGCTTGAACACGCTTTCCATTCGCTGTTCCGGTTGAATAAATATATTTGGCAATTGGGGTTGAGCCAACGAAGCTCACGGCAGCGATATCTGGATGATTCAGAATTGCATCTACTGCGACCTTGTCTCCGTGAACGATATTGAATACGCCATCAGGTAGGCCTGCTTCCTTAAGTAATTTGGCCATAAATACCGTGACAGACGGATCTTTTTCACTGGGCTTGAGAATGAAAGTGTTTCCGGTGGCAATCGCATTGGTGAACATCCAGAGTGGAACCATCGCTGGAAAGTTGAAAGGGGTGATCCCAGCAACAACGCCGAGGGGTTGCTTGATTGAGTAAACATCAATACCGCCGGAAACTTGCTCGCTGAACCCACCCTTCATGTGAGTAGGGATGCCGCAGGAAAACTCAATGTTTTCAATTCCGCGAGCTAATTCACCGGCTGCATCGCTGGGGACCTTGCCATGTTCGATAGAAACGAGTCGGGCAATTTCATCCCGATTGGCAACAACCAACTCACGAAAACGAAACAGAATTTCCGACTTGCGAGAGAGTGAGGTCAAGCGCCACGCAGGAAAGGCTGCTTTTGCTGTGGCTATTGCTGAGTCCATTTCAGCAGTGCTGGCAAGACATACCTGCGCTTGCTGTTCCCCTGTTGAAGGATCGAATACTGGTCCGAAATTTCCTGAGGCCGGGACAACTTCTTGGCCGTTAATCCAATGGGGAATGGTGCGCATGTGCATCTCCTTGATTCTCATGTGGCATGTGTTGGACTACCTGAGGGGACTAAATCAAGTATTGGCTGAGTCCCCGCTTGAGAAACTTACCGTGCCCCTTTTGGCCAAGGTAAGTGTTGTTGTCAACAACGACTTTGCCTCGTGAAATGACAGTGTCAACATGTCCGTCGATATTGAACCCTTCCCACGCTGAGTGATCCATGTTCATGTGGTGCGTCTTGTGAAAACCAATCTCAGTCCGGCCTGCTGGGTCGTATATGACAATGTCGGCGTCCGATCCGGGGGCGATGACGCCCTTTTGTGGGTAAAGGCCAAACATGCGGGCTGGAGTTGTGGAACAGATTTCCACCCACCGGGCAAGGGAAATGTGGCCGTTAACAACACCCTGGTAGAGAAGGTCAAGGCGATGCTCAACTGAGCCAATGCCGTTGGGGATTGCAGAGAAGTTCCCCAGACCCAATTCCTTTTGCTCTTTAAAGCAAAACGGGCAATGGTCAGTGCTGACGATGGATAGGTCATTCGTTCGAAGGTATTTCCACAGTTCTTCTTGGTGACCTTCAGCCTTTGAACGAAGGGGAGTGGAACATACCCATTTGGCGCCCTCGAATCCAGGCTGTGAAAGTTGTTCCTCGAGTGAGAGGTAAAGATATTGTGGACACGTTTCACCGAAGACATTCAAACCTTCATTTTTGGCTGACTGCAAAACTTGTACGGCCTGTTTTGCTGACATGTGAACGATGTAAAGAGGCGCCCCCGTGATCCGGGAGAGCATGATCGCCCGATTTGTTGCTTCGGCCTCTGTTTCCCATGGCCGCGTGAGGGAGTGGTACTTGGGATCGGTCTTGCCTTCAGCTAGGGCTTGGGCCACTAATACATCAATCGCTATTCCGTTCTCCGCATGCATCATGATCATGCTGCCGTTATTGGAGGCGGCTTGCATCGCCCGCAATATCTGGCCGTCATCACTGTAATAGACACCCGGATAGGCCATAAATAATTTAAAACTGGTTATACCTTCATTAACGAGTTCGTCCATGGCCTTGAGCGATTCGTCATCTACGCCGCCAAGGATCTGGTGAAATGCGTAATCAATGTGGGTGTTTCCGCTGGCTTTTTCATGCCAAGCAGCAAGACAGTCCTGCACCCTTTCGCCAGTTTTTTGAACGGCGAAATCGATGATGGTGGTAGTACCACCCCATGCAGCTGCAAGTGTCCCCGTGTCAAAGGTGTCAGAGGCGTAAGTTCCGCCAAAGGGCAATTCCATATGGGTGTGTGCGTCAACGCCACCGGGAATCACGTATTTTCCAGCGGCATCGATTACCGTGTCGGCGTTCGAAGCTAATCCGCCTCCTAAAGACGTGTCACCGGGCGCGAAAACAGCCACGATTTTTTCGCCATCAACCAAAACATCTGCCGCAATGGCGCCCTGCGGGGAAACAACTTGGCCGTTCTTGATTAATATCGTCATGGCAATCCTTCAGACTTGGCGGGGACTTTCTGATTAGCGTTTTAGGGCCGGGTTAAATCTTGATAGGCATCGGGGCGACGGTCACGGTAAAACTGCCAACGGGTTCGCACCGTGGTAATCAGCTCTAGATCAAGGTCTCGTATCACGAGCTCCGACTTGTGGGGATCACCTTTTTCTCCTACGTAACTGCCTTCTGGATCCACGAAGTACGACTGACCATAGAAGTCATCGTCGCCCAGATCCTCAATACCCACTCGGTTAATTGCCCCAACATAATATTCGTTGGCAACAGCCGCGGCTGGTTGTTCGATGCTCCATAGATACTCGGATAACCCACGAGATGTGGCTGAAGGGTTGAAAACAATTTGGGCACCATTAAGACCAAGAGCCCTCCAACCCTCTGGGAAATGCCGGTCATAGCAAATATAAACCCCAATTTTTCCTACAGCTGTATCAAAAACGGGGTAACCACCATTTCCTGGGCGGAAGTAAAACTTCTCCCAGAAGCCCTTTACGTGCGGAATGTGCTGTTTGCGGTATTTCCCAAGGTAGCTGCCGTCTGCATCAATTACAGCCGCCGTGTTGTAAAGGAAACCTGGACCTGCATCTTCGTACATGGGCAAAACCATGACCATCTCGAGTTCGCGAGCCAACGCTTGAAAGCGCTCAGTGATCGGGCCAGGAATGGCTTCAGCGTAAGCGTAGAATTCGGCATCTTGAACCTGGCAGAAGTACGGTCCATAAAAGAGCTCCTGGAAACAAATGACTTTAACTCCGGCCGCAGCAGCCTCTCGTGCATATTGTTCGTGCTTGACAATCATGGACTCTTTGTCGCCGGTCCAATCAGTTTGAACTACCGCAGCGCGAACAACACTCATTTAATACTCCATCTCCAGTGAATTACAGCATGTTGGACCTAGCGAGAATCTATATAACCAACAGTTTACGGACTAAAATATGCGCACACATATTATTTTCACCTTGTTACATAAATGTGATCTGTCCTTTTCCTGATACAACAATTTGTTGCTCATTCATATTGATCGCTAATGTTGACAGCAAGGGAGCGCAGGTGAGGTGCGACCTAGTTGAATTTGGATAGCGTTTAAGCCCCGATATTGGCTTCCAATGCAATAGCATGATGCAAGAGTTCTTGGCGAAATTTAAAAAGCAGTGATGGAATTGAAAACGGCAGGTCACAAATGGCAGTGCATAAATAAAATGGCAATGCATAAATGGAAAGTTAACATGAGCGCTCGAAAGGAAATTCAATGAATTCACAGAATTCACACCGTCCAGAAGCAATTGCAGCGATGGCCCATGGCATGCGATCTTCAGTGTCACGCCGCAGGCTGCTTCAGGCCGCAGGTATTGGTGGAGCGGCCATGCTCGCGACTGCTTGCGGGACGAGTTCGGGCGGTTCCACGGAAGCCTCGTCTGCCGAAGATATGTCCGACACGGCGATGCTGGTTAATTGGTCGAACTGGCCGTCTTATCTCGATACCGATGAAGAGGCAGGTACCTACCCGACCCTGGAAGCATTCCAGTCTTCAACGGGAATCGATGTCACCTACACCGAAGATATTAATGACAATAATGAGTTTTTTGCCAAGGTGCGCACCCAACTTGAACAGGGTCGAGATATTGGCCGAGACATTGTTGTCCTCACGGACTGGATGGCGGCGCAATGGATTCAAAGTGGATTTGCCCAGAAATTAGACAAGGCGAACATCCCCAATTCGGTGAACCTGATCCCTCGACTTTCTGCGGTTGAATTCGACATTGACCGTAGTTACTCCTTGCCGTGGCAGTCCGGCTTTGCCGGCTTGGGGTACAACGTTCCCGCCTTAAGGGAAGCAACGGGTAAGGACTCGCTAGTCTCGCTGGATCAACTTTTTGATCCTGCGCTGAAGGGTCGAATCACGGTTCTTTCAGAAATGCGGGACACCATGGGTTGCATTCTCGCTTGGTTGGGATACAACCCTTCTGAGTTCACGGATACCCAATTCGAAGAGGCGATTTCGGCACTAACCAAGCAGGTAGACAATGGACAGATTCGCCAAGTTACCGGAAATGACTACATCGCAGCCATGGATAGCGGCGATGTCATTGCTGTTATCGGGTGGTCCGGAGATGTCATTGCCCTCGGTGAAGATTTCGGCTTCAGCCTGCCAGAAAGTGGAGGCACGTTGTGGACTGACAACATGTTGATTCCTTCTCTGGCACAGCACAAGAAAAATGCCGAGAAAGTAATGAATTATTACTATGACCCTGAAGTGGCTGCGGAGGTTGCCGCTTGGGTCAATTATCTCTGCCCTGTAGAGGGTGCCCAGGCTGTGATGGAAAAAATTGACCCGGCACTGGCCACAAGTGAATGGATTTTCCCCTCAGCAGCGGTGCTCGATTCGGCATATGTCTTCATGGAACTGACGTCTGAGCAAAATGAAGCTTATGAACGACTATTCCAAAGGGCAACTGGAAACTAGTGTTTTGTGGAGGGTTCACACGGTTTGTGAACCCTCCACATTTTGGCGAATATTTAACATAAAAAGGGGTTGCGAGTGGCTCATGATCGAGACCGCAATGTGGAGGATCTGCACCTAGAAAATCTGACCAAGATGTTCGGTGACGTTGCTGCTGTGGACAACCTCACATTGACCATTCCGGCAGGTTCATTCTTCGCGCTTCTGGGCGCATCTGGGTGTGGGAAAACTACCACTCTGCGCATGGTCGCCGGGTTGGATGATCCGACATCGGGTCGTATTTCCATCGGTGACAATGACATAACTTCACTCCGAGCTTTTCAACGACCGGTCAATACGGTTTTCCAGTCATATGCGCTGTTCCCACACTTGGATATCTTCGAAAATGTTGCATTTGGACTACGTCGCAGAGGTGTCAAAGACGTTGAGCCCGCAGTAAATGCGATGTTGGAACTCGTCGAATTAGCGCCCATGGCGCGGCGAAAACCCAATCAACTCTCTGGCGGACAACAACAGCGCGTGGCCGTTGCGCGAGCGTTAATTAATGAACCCGATGTTTTGTTGTTAGATGAACCTTTGGGAGCCCTTGATCTCAAATTGCGTCGTCAGATGCAGATAGAACTTAAGCGGATCCAAACCGAAGTTGGCACGACTTTTGTTCACGTAACCCATGACCAGGAAGAAGCCATGACAATGGCTGACACGATCGCTGTCATGAACGCTGGTCGTATCGAGCAATTGGGTGACCCGGCCTCGATTTATGAATTACCAAAGACTGTTTTCGTCGCGAATTTCTTAGGCCAGTCCAATCTATTCGCTGGCACACGCGTTGCCAGTGATTCAAACATGATTGAGGTCATGGCGAATGGAATTAAATTTCTAGTTCCCGTGGAACGCAACTCTGCACCCAGTGACGAAATAATTGTTGGCATTCGCCCAGAAAAGGTGACAGTGCTTGATCTTCCCGACCGCGAAAAAATTCCCATTGGCAACAACACCTTGGAGGGAACAGTCGTCGACGTCTCGTACGCAGGAGTCTCAACTCAATATTTGATCACCTTGCCCTGGGGCCAAGACATTACGGTATTCGAGCAAAATGTGATTGTTGGAGATCGATCCAGTGTTGGTGACAGAGTCCTGGTGCATTGGGCACCAGAGCACACTTTCGGGCTTGCCGGTGGCGAAACGCTTCTGGCGACGACGGCGCAGGCGATGGCAAAAGGAGCCTGAACGTGGTTGCGGTCCTCCCTTCGACGGGTACCACTAGTGGTGTTGTTGCTCAGAGAAAGTCGCGTACAGGGTATTTTCTATTAATTCCAGGTATGACCTGGCTAGCTATCTTCTTCGCTATACCGTTTGTAACTTTGTTTCTGACCAGCTTGCAAGCTCCCGTCGAGGGGCAATCAGGGCAGTATGTTCCTGCATTTCAAATTAGCAATTACTCTGATGCGTTGACCGAATATTGGCCACAATTTCTTCGCTCTTTTGTCTATGCAGGAATCGCCACCGCCCTTGCACTCCTTATTGCTTATCCATTGGCCTATTTCATTGCATTTAAGGCCGGTCGTTGGCGGGCACTAATGCTCGTCCTCGTTATCGCACCTTCGTTTGCGTCTTTCTTGTTGAGAACCTACGCCTGGAAAACGATCCTCTCAGATGAAGGATTCATAACATCATTTTTTAATTACCTGCATTTATTACCCGATGATCGAATTCTTAACACGGGAATAGCTGTCATTGCTGGGCTGACGTATAACTTTCTTCCATTTATGATTTTACCGCTCTATGCTGCCCTTGAAAGAATCGATCCGCGATTGATGGAAGCATCTAATGACCTCTATGCATCCGCATTTACAACATTCCGCAGAATCACATGGCCACTCTCACTGCCGGGAGTGGTTGCTGGAACACTGTTGACGTTTATTCCTGCAACGGGTGATTACATCAATGCCGCGTTACTGGGTTCCACCCAAGACCGCATGATAGGTAACGTAATTCAAACGAATTTCATTCAGTTCCGAGACTACCCAACTGCAAGCGCACTTTCGTTCGTGTTAATGCTGGCGATTTTGTCGTTGGTGTTCATATATATACGTCGAGCTGGAACGGAGGATTTGGTCTAATGCGCTGGATTCGTCGTCACTTACTTGGGGTCGTAGCTGTTTTGGTTTTAGTTTATCTGTTCATCCCCATAGCTGTCGTTGCCGTTTTGAGTTTTAATAAGCCTGAGGGTAAGTACAACACCAGCTGGAATCGATTTTCACTAGATGGTTGGACCAACATTTGCGGTGTGCCAGGGGTTTGTGATTCGTTCATGATTAGTGTTCGTATTGGCATAGTTTCAACACTGGTCGCTACGGTATTGGGAACGATGATTGCGTTTGCCTTAGTTCGATACCGATTCCGCGGCCGCTCGTCGACCAACCTCTTGATTTTTCTTCCTATGGCCACACCAGAAGTCGTGATGGGGGCGAGTCTTCTTGCGTTGTTTCTTAACTTGCGTTTTCCTTTGGGGGAAATCACCATTGTTATTGCGCACATCATGTTCATAATTTCCTTCGTTGTTGTAACCGTGAAGGCTCGTTTACAGGGAATGGATCCAAGGCTCGAGGAAGCCGCACGTGACCTTTATGCCGGACCCAGGGCAGCATTTCGCTATGTGACCCTGCCGCTGGTTGCACCAGGAATTGCGGGAGCAGCACTGCTGGGCTTTGCGCTTTCATTCGACGACTTCATCATCAGTTTCTTTAATGCAGGCACAGTCGTGACTTTCCCCATTTACATCTGGGGAGCGGCTCAGCGAGGGATCCCGGTGCAGGTCAACGCCTTGGCGACTCTTGTGTTCGTGGTCGCGCTGCTAATAGTCCTGATTAGTCAGTTCATTGGGAGCCGCAGGCGCAAAGCACTGGCCAATGAGATTTCTCAAAATCCGGCAACTATTGACGCGTTGCTCCCGAAAAGTTAATCTTGAATACGAATTGCAGGACCGAACCAAGTTTGTAAAGTTTGTGAAGGGATTGGTGGGAAAGTCAGGCGCTCGGTCTGGCTCATTACGTTAACTTCGACGTAAGGACCCGCATGTTTACTGCAACGCCGTCACACAATGGGTATAGCAAGACTCAGTCGTTACTGCATGAAAGTTTCTGGCTGGACAATCCAGAACGTCCGTCAGCCAAGTCACCCGTCAATCAAGATATTGAAGTGGACCTTGTTGTCATTGGGGCTGGTTTCACCGGGCTTTGGTCAGCTCTTGAAGCGGCGATCGAGAATCCGAACTGGAAGATTGTTGTTCTAGAGGGTGATCGGATCGCATGTGGAGCTACCGGCCGAAATGGCGGTTTTGTGTCGGCTTCGCTGACTCACGGATTTAGCAATGGTCTGTCACGTTGGCCAGAAGAAATGACCGAACTCCTGCGAATGGGATCACAGAATCTTGAGGAAATGGGTGACCGAATCAGCCAGTTGGACATTAAGTGTGACTGGCTTGTCTCGGGTGAAATAGATGTAGCGACGCAGGAATACCAGGCGGACGAGTTGCAACAGGTACATAGTGAAATGAACAAACTGGGTGTGAGCGCTCAATACTTCACCGCAGAAGAGATTCGAGCACGGATTGATTCGCCGATCTACCAGGGGGCACTTTTTGACCCACAGGTGGCCGTTGTGGATCCGGCCCGGTTGGCCTGGGGATTGGCCCGAGAACTTGAACGGATGGGTGTAAAGATTTTTGAACACTCGAAGGTGATTGAGTTACAGGACTCTGGAACCTTGGTCAGGGCTAAAGTTGGCGCTCATTGGGTTTCGGGGCGTCTAGTTGTTTTGGCAACGAATGCATATCCGCCGCTACTGAAAAGACTCAAACACCTGATAGTGCCCGTGTACGACTACGTCTTGGTCACTGAACCGCTGACTTCTGAGCAACGGAAGTCAATTGGCTGGCTCAATCGAGAGGGCGTAGGTGATAGTGGCAATCAATTTCACTACTACCGAATTACCGAGGATGGCCGGATCCTTTTTGGTGGCTATGACGCGCACTACCATGGCAAAGCAGGCGTTAAGCCGGAGTTTGACACAGATCCAGACTCCTTCGCTCGACTAGCTGACCACTTTGTGCAGACATTTCCGCAGCTCGCGGAGGTCAACTTCACACATGGTTGGGGCGGCGCGATTGATACTTGTTCTCGGTTTAGTGCCTTCTGGGGTAAAGCACACGGGGGCAAAACTGTTTACGTTGCTGGTTTTACCGGTCTTGGCGTGGGAGCATCACGCTTTGCGGCGCTTACGTCACTCGACCTCCTGCAGGGGCGGGAAACACCACGAACAAAATTACGAATGGTCAGGACAAAGCCGTTACCCTTTCCACCAGAACCATTTCGTAGCTGGGTAATTGCGTGGACCACCAAATCGTTGCAGAAGGCGGATCGAGAAAATGGAAAGCGTAACCTGTGGTTGCGTCTACTTGACTCGCTTGGCCTTGGCTTCGATTCCTGAGAGTAGGTTGAGAACATGACGAGATATGGCAGCCAATTTGGACCCAATTACACCTTTTTGGGAGTGCCCGAGTGTGATCTTGGTGAGCTTGCCAGTTATACCGACGCCGATGTCGTCATAGTCGGTGCACCGTTTGACGGCGGAACGTCATTCCGGGCGGGTGCGCGCTTTGGCCCACAAGCGTTACGAGCGGCGTGCTACCTCGAGCACGACGGCAGTCGGCCGTCACTTGCAATGCGGGTCGATGGTTTGAAGGATGTGAAAGTTGTTGATGCAGGTGATGTCGAGTTGTACAGCGGTGACGCGGCTCGCTCATGTGCTGACCTCGAAGTCGAGATTGAGAAAATTGCTAGGACCGGAGCAATCCCAATTGTGCTTGGTGGTGATCACACGATTACATGGCCCGATGCGACGGGTGTGGCTCGCGCCCACGGTTGGGGAAGAATCGCGGTTATTCATTTTGATGCCCACGCAGACACCGGTGACATCACCTTTGGTTCACTAATTGGACATGGTCAGCCAATGCGTAGATTGATCGAATCAGGCGCTGTGCGCGGAGATCGCTTCCTACAAATTGGCCTACGGGGTTATTGGCCCGAACCGGAAACTCTGGACTGGATGGCAGAGCAAGGAATGCGCTCCTATGAGATGACGGAGATCGTGACCCGCGGACTCAATGAGTGTTTGACAGAGGCCTTTGAAATTGCGATGGATGACTGTGATGGGATTTTCCTCAGTGTTGACATCGATGTGTGCGACCCGGGGCATGCTCCAGGGACAGGTACACCTGAACCCGGTGGTCTCAGTGCGCGGGAATTACTCGACGCGGTTCGTAGGATTTGTTATGAACTTCCAGTCGTCGGCATGGATATTGTTGAGGTTTCTCCACCATTTGACCACGCGGACATCACGGCACTTTTAGGTAATCGCGTCGTGTTGGAGGCGCTCAGTGCCATTGCTCGGCGTCGTAAGGATCAGCGAGATGGAACGACGTGGGATCCTGCGCAGCCACTGTTAGCCGGCCGGATTCCGGGAGAGTAAATCTAATTATCCGGTTAGGCAGTTGCTTCAAATGCTGCTTCGAGAATGCCAAGGGCTTCTTCTAAAAGCGGGATCGGAATCGTCAGTGGAGGTAGGAATCTAAATACATTGCCGTAGGTTCCTGCGGTCAGTGTCACTACTCCGTGCTGGTGGCAGTACTTGTTCAGGGCGACCGTTCTAGCTGCATCGGGTTCCATGGTGCCCGGCTTGACTAGCTCAATAGCAATCATTGCGCCCCGACCACGGATATCACCGATAGTCGGGTGATTGACTTGCATCGCCGTTAATCGCGGCAACATGATCGCTTCAATGTCTTTGGCGATTTGACGGGCATCGTTCTCTTGCATCCACGCCATGGACCCAAGAGCAGCCGCGCAGGCAACAGGATTACCGCCGTAGGTGCCACCCAGTCCACCTGCGTGAACGCAGTCCATGATTTCGGCACGGCCAGTCACAGCGGCTAGTGGCATTCCACCAGCAATCCCCTTCGCTGTGGTGATCAAGTCGGGGACGACACCCTCGAATTCACTCGCAAACCAATCACCTGTGCGAGCGAAGCCGGACTGGATCTCATCGGCCACAAAAACAATTCCATTTTCCTGTGCGTAATCTGCAACGGCTTTGAAGTATCCGGGGGCGGGGACAATAAATCCACCTTCACCCAAAATTGGTTCAATCACAATTGCTGCAATATTCGTTGCACCAATCTCTTTCTCCATGCGAGAGATGGCCCAGGCAGCCACTTCGGCGCCACCGTGAGGACCATCGTGGAATGGGTAGGAGACAGGAACTCGGTAAATTTCTGGGGCGAATGGGCCAAATGAATGCTTATATGGCATGTTCTTCGCGGTCATGCCCATGGTGAGATTTGTTCGTCCGTGGTAACCGTGTTCAACAACAACAACAGCTTGTCTTCCGGTGAAGGCCCGTGCGATTTTTACCGCATTTTCTACAGCCTCGGCTCCTGAGTTGAACAGTGCACTGCGCTTTTCATGGTCACCAGGGGTGAGTCGGTTAAGTACCTCACACACTTCCACATAGCCTTCATAAGGAGTGACCATGAAGCAGGTGTGCGTGAAGTTAGCGACCTGCGCTGAAACTCGACTCGCAACTTCGGGATTCGCGTTACCAACGGTGGTAACCGCGATACCTGAGCCCATATCAATTAGTGAGTTGCCGTCCGCGTCCACGAGGATTCCGCCGCCGGCCTTGGTAATAAAAACGGGGAGACCAATACCGACACCTGAGGAGACCGAGTTCTCTTTACGGGCCAAAAGTGCCAGCGAGCGAGGACCAGGTAATTCAGTGACCAAATTACGCTCTTGAACAACTCCATTGATTACTCGTTCGGCGGCGATTGTCATTGAATTTCCTCTGATCGGTGGTTGCTTTCAACACTAAACTCCCAGCATAGGGGTGAATCCACGTCCGTGAGATTGATGACCTTCTAAACTGTTGCAGTGAGTAAGCCCCGTACAGAGCCAATTTGGCCAATTCGGCCAATTCGTCCCATTCGCGTCGTGATCCTGGGTAGCACAGGCTCAATTGGAGTTCAAGCCCTGGACATCATTGCGCGCAATCCAGATCGTTTCACAGTTGTCGGACTGTGCGCAACAGGTGCTAATGCTCAAGCATTAGCTCAGGCAGCCCTTGATTTTGACGTGGAAGTCATTGGTGTGACCTTGGGAACCTGTGCCCAAGATGTACAGATGCATCTACTCGCAGGGGCTCAAGATCGTGGATTTTCCCAAGGGGAGCACAGGCTCCCCGAACTGGTAATCGGGCCCGATGCCCCCGAGCAATTGGCTCGGATGGAAGCGGACATTGTGCTTAATGCAATCGCGGGCGCAGCAGGGCTTGAAGCCACATTGGCGACTCTAAGAGCAGGAAATAAATTAGCCCTTGCGAACAAAGAATCCCTCATTATTGGAGGGGATCTGGTCAAGAATATTGCGCTTCCTAGCCAAATAATCCCAGTTGACTCTGAGCATTCAGCAATTGCTCAATGTTTACTTTCAGGCAAAATGTCCGAAGTTCGAAAACTGATTATCACGGCCAGCGGTGGTCCATTTCGCGGCAAAAGCGCATCAGAGTTGGAGCAAGTAAGTATTGCCGATGCGCTTAAACACCCCACTTGGAAGATGGGCCCACTGGTCACGATCAACTCCGCAACTTTGGTGAATAAGGGTTTAGAAGTTATCGAAGCTCACCTATTATTTGATATTGCTTTTAATGACATTGAAGTTACGGTTCACCCGCAGTCGGTGGTCCATTCAATGGTGGAGTTTGTGGACGGTTCGACGATCGCTCAAGCGAGTCCACCGGATATGAGAATCCCGATCGCTTGGGGTTTGTCGGCTGGTCAAGAGATATTCCGGGTGGCAAATATCGCCCCTGCGTGTGATTGGAGCAGTGCGGCAACGTGGGAATTCATGCCATTAGACGAAGACGTGTTCCCCGCAGTTGGGCTTGCCAGGGTGGCGGGGGAAGCTGGTGGGTCGGCACCGGCCGTCTTCAATGCGGCCAATGAGAGCGCCGTTGCTGCATTCTTGGCAGGTGAGATTTCCTTTACCTCAATTGTGGCCCATATCGAGCGGATCTTGGAATTGCATTTGGCTGGGTCAAGCCAAGGAGGGCCGGGAGCTTCCTATGTGTCAGGGAACGTGCTTACACTGGAAGACGTCCTAGCTGCTGATACGTGGGCGCGGGAGCAACGCCGTGGTGGCTGATTAGTTCATTGAACCGGTGTCGTGAAGCGGCCTCGCTGAGTTTGGGATTGCATTATTGAGAAGGGAAGGGAGTGAGCATGCTTGAAGTAATTGGAATTGTGCTCTTTGCATTGCTCATTGGGCTTTCTATTGCACTACATGAAGTGGGTCACCTTGTCCCCGCCAAGAAATTTGGGCTTCGTGTTCCTGACTACATGGTGGGATTCGGTCCAACGATCTGGTCAACGGTGCGTGGCGAAACGCGTTATGGAATCAAGGCAATTCCCTTAGGTGGATACATTCGAATGGTAGGTATGCTCCCACCAGCGAAGAATGATCCCGATGGTCGACCCCGCTCCATGTCGACTGGCCGGTTCGCAACTTTGGTCGCCCAAGCTAGGGAAGCCTCTTTTGACGAGATGCTTCCGGGTGACGAAAATCGTTTGTTTTACAAGTTACCTGTTCATAAGAGAGTAATCATCATGCTCGGTGGTCCGATCATGAACCTATTTCTAGCATTCTTTTTATTCACGATCGTATTGGTGGGAATTGGTTTGCCGCAGCCCTCTCTGACAGTGGCCGCGGTTGTGCCTTGCACGCCAACGATGCTGCAACCCACGGGTGACTCTCTGCCATCCGGTATTTGCCCGGAGGGAACCGTGGCAACCCCAGCTGCCCAGGCAGGGTTACAGGCCGGTGACGAAATTGTTTCGATTGGCAATCAAAGCGCGACCACGTGGGAAAGTGTGACCGACTGGATCATGGTTAACCCAAATGTTGAGACCACCCTCGTTGTCAACCGAGGTGAAGGCCAACTTTCACTTCCCCTTGCGGTCGCTGAAGTCACGCGCCCCATTTATGATCAAAACGGTGCTGAAACCGGTGATAGCCAAACCGTGGGTTTTTTAGGATTGCGTCCGACATTTGAATATGTTCGGCAATCAATATCAACTGTGCCAGGTTTCATGTGGGACATCACGGTTCGATCGGTCGAGGCCTTAATTTCATTACCCATTCGGCTCTACGAGTTGGTGAGCGAGACTCTAATTGGTGGCCAAGAAAGGGCCTTGGACGGTCCTGTCTCCGTGGTTGGCGCGAGTCGACTTGGTGGAGAGATTGCGAGCATGGACTCCCCGATCACGTCCAAAGTTGCCACATTTCTTGGGTTGGCAGCATCATTAAATCTTTTCCTCTTCCTGTTTAATTTGATCCCTGTTTTGCCACTAGATGGTGGGCATGTGGCCGGAGCGTTATATGAAGGAACCAAGCGCAAGTGGGCTCGATTTACGGGAAAGCCCGACCCGGGACCGGTTGACACGGCCCGGCTGCTTCCCGTCGCCTACGTGGTCGCCGGTGTGCTGTTGGCCATGGGGGTCATCGTGATTTGGGCAGATT
>JAFMCP010000056.1 GCA_017857705.1 Candidatus Nanopelagicales bacterium | reverse complement strand
CAGACCGAGAGGCCGTAGTTCAAGATGGACGCCGTGAGGCAGATCGGATTCTTGCCCAGGCGAGAACAACTGCTGATTCACTGGTGTCAGAGCATGAGGTCTACTTGACCGCCGTTGAAGAAGCGAGTGCACTTCGAAGCGAAGTCGCCGCCCAGACCCAGCAAATGCGGGTTGAAACTGATGACTACATCGATGCCAAATTGGCTACATTTGAAATTACTCTTCAAAAGACACTGCAAACGGTCGATCGGGGTCGCGAGCGTCTACGAAGCCAGATGTACCAAGAGCTGGCACCTGACGTGAGTCAAGGCTCTGATTTTTTTGACGCACAAACGGAGTAGTGAGTTTGATGTCAAATCATTCACCTGTTGAACCCGGTTCATTTAACGTATCACTAACGCATCTGCCGCGTAGGCCAGGAAACATGTGGGAGTCACAACTAGAATTCGTGGCCCCGGCAGAACTCGAAGTCGGTATGGCCCGGCTTGTGCCGGGGAGCAAGATGCCTGCCGACATTCGCATTGAGTCGGTACTTGATGGCGTTCTGGTTCATCTTAATTTCGAATTTGAAGTGGAAGCTGAGTGCGCCAGGTGTCTTGAGTCCTTCATGTGGACCGATGAAGCCCACTTGACCGAACTTTTCCTCTATGAAGAAACAGATTCACGTGGTCGCGTAATTCCGGCGGTCCAGGATGAATCTGATGAGCTGACGGTCTTTTATGTCCACGACGACAGTCTGGATTTACTCGAGGTCGTCCGTGATGCAATTGTGCTCGATTTGCCGCTCTCGCCACTGTGTCAACCCGACTGTTTGGGGATTTGCCAACAATGTGGAGAAAAACTGGAGGACGCTCCTCATGACCACGAGAGCCTGGATCAGCGGTGGGCTGCGCTCGAGGGGTTCTTGGATTCACCTAAGGCTGACCCTCCGGGCTAGATCAAACTGACCCCTTGGGCTAGATCAAATTGCACTAGTGCGATACTTCACTGCGCAAACGAGTGCAACCACTACTTGAAAGAGGATCCAGTGCCAGTTCCCAAGCGGAAAACCTCGCGATCGAATACCCGTCATCGACGGTCACAGTGGAAAGCCGTTGCGCCTAATCTTGTTATCTGCGTTCGGTGCAAGGAAAAGCGCCTCTCACACACCGCTTGCCCAACATGCGGCACCTACGCAAAGCGCCGCGTTCTCGAGGTCTAATCCGCCTTTGTCCATCGGAATCCAACTGGGGAGTGCGTGCTCGCAATGGACGTAGGGCAGTCTTCGATAGAAACACTTCTCTCGGTTCTGGATTGTGAGTGTGAAATAGATTTATTGGAACTTGCGCTTATTCATCGGTCTTTTTCGTATGAAAATGGCGGCATTCCAACAAATGAAAGACTTGAGTTTCTCGGTGACTCGGTCCTTGGAGTAGTGGTAACTGATTTTCTTTACCGCGAGTTTCCCGAGCTCCCCGAAGGGTCTCTAGCTCGAATGAGAGCATCGGTTGTCAACTCCCAAGCATTGGCGCAGGTTGCACGAACACTAGGACTTGGCCAATATATTCGGTTGGGCCGCGGTGAAATTAGTTCAGGTGGCAGTGAGAAGACATCCATTTTGGCTGATTCGTTGGAAGCCGTAATCGGAGCGATCTATCTGTCCGGGGGAATTGTTGCAGCTGGTCGATTCATTCATAGAATCTTTGACCCCATGATTCTGGCAGCCTCAGAGTTGGGCGCTGGATTGGATTGGAAGACCTCCTTGCAGGAGATTTGCGGGGTTTTGGACTTGGCCTTGCCTACCTACCTTGTCACAGATTCGGGACCTGATCACGCAAAGGAGTTCGCGGCACACGCCCAAATAGCTGGTGAGAATCTTGGATTCGGTATTGGTAGTTCAAAAAAGGCAGCTGAGCAGATTGCGGCTGAAGAAGCCTACGGTAAGTTATTAAATCGGTTTCCCAATGCCCGAACTCCCTGAAGTCGAGGTAGTCCGAGCGGGCCTTGAAAAATTAGCCCTGGGAACCAAAATTAGCGTGGTGCGCATTCACCACCCACGAGCGGTTCGCCAAAATAACGGGGATCTATCCCGTCAACTCGAGGGCGCCCGAATTATTCGGGTTTCCCGCCGTGGCAAATACATGTGGCTCGAGCTCGACCGACCTTTTGTCCTCATGATTCATCTTGGTATGAGCGGCCAGATCCGAGTCAATGAATCCCCCTCTGGACATCCCCATGTTCGAGTGAGTTGGAATATGATTCGCAGCGGCACACCAAATTGCTATTTCGAGTTTTTGGATCAGCGCACATTTGGTGGAATGCGCATCTCGGATCGGGATCACAGAGGAGAGCCGAGTTCAATCTCTCACATTGCCAAAGATCCCTTCGATCCGCTATTTGACGTTGATCAATTCGCAGACTCCCTGGTTAAACGAACAACGGAGGTGAAGAGAGCATTACTTGATCAACACTTAATTTCAGGAATTGGGAACATTTACGCGGATGAGTGCTTGTGGCGAGTCGGTCTTGACGGAACCACACCATGTGAACGACTCGATAGAAGGACCGGGGTAGAAATAGTTTCCGCTGTGACAAAAGTGATGAATGATGCGCTTGTTGCAGGTGGTACAAGTTTTGATAGTTTATATGTGAATGTCAACGGAGAATCTGGCTACTTTTCCCGCTCACTATCGGTCTACGGGCGTGAGGGAGAGCCCTGTGAACGGTGCGGGAATCCCATTACGAGAAGCAGATTCATGAATCGATCAAGTTTTCATTGCCTTACTTGTCAGCCCCCGTGGTTGCTGCCGTAATACGACATTGTTCACCGATAGGATCAGGACGAATCTATAACCTTGCGCGCTGACTCAGAGATATCTGGGGACGTGCCAAATCGACAGGATGACCATCGCGCCGTGCATCTAAAATCACTCACCCTCAAGGGCTTCAAATCCTTTGCGTCCTCGACCTCCCTGCAGTTCGAGCCCGGTGTTACATGTGTCGTGGGTCCCAATGGTTCGGGTAAATCGAATGTGGTCGACGCACTCGCGTGGGTGATGGGTGAGCAGGGAGCAAAATCATTACGCGGTGGGAAAATGGAAGACGTCATTTTCTCAGGGACTTCGGGTCGCGCTCCATTGGGTCGGGCGGAAGTTTCTCTCACGATTGATAACTCGGATGGCGCGCTGCCGATTGAATTCGCTGAAGTCACAATCTCGCGAACACTGTTTCGCAATGGTGGTTCTGAATACGCAATTAATGGCGAGCAATGCCGGTTGCTAGATGTTCAAGAATTACTGAGCGATTCTGGTATTGGTCGTGAGATGCACGTTATCGTCGGCCAGGGGCAGCTTGATTCCATCTTGCATGCAACCCCAGAGGATCGCCGCGGTTTTATCGAAGAAGCTGCAGGTGTGCTCAAGCACCGCAAGCGTAAAGAAAAAGCGTTACGCAAGCTTGACTCAATGGCGGCCAATCTCACTCGACTCAATGATTTAACAGCTGAACTGCGCCGCGCCCTTAAACCCCTTGGTCGACAGGCTGAAGTAGCGCGACGGGCAACCGTAATTCAAAGCGATGTTCGTGACTCACGGCTGCGACTCATGGCCCACGACCTGTCCGATCTGCGAGTTGCATTGGAAGCCGAGGTGGCCGACGAAAGTGCACTGCGTCAGAAACAGGCTGAGGTCGAGTCAAAGATAGCGATACTTCGCGAGCGAGAAAACCTAGCCGAAACCCTAGAACGTGAACTGGGCCCAGAATTGGTGAAGGCTCAGGAAACCTGGTTCGCATTGAGTAGCCTTCGAGAACGTTATCTCGGGCTAGTGCAATTAGGTGTTGAGAAGGTGCGAAATCTTGCGCCGGAACCAGAGGAAGAAAAATCTGGCCGCGAACCCGAAGCCCTAGAGGCTGAAGCCCGTTCATTGCGAGGCCAAGAGTTCGAATTAACCCGCCAGGTCGAGTCATTGGGCCAGAGCTTGACGCAAGCCGAAGCTGCCGAGCAAGGCGCCGTTCACGCATTGAGCCAGGAAATATCCCGGGTTGCCGACATTGAAAGCGGCCAGATTGCCCATCGTAAAAAAGTTGACGACCTAATGGCCTCAAAGAACAATATCAGCGCACGACTGGAGACTCGCGAAGCCGAACTCACACGCCTTGGCGCCCAGATCGGGGAAGCTAAGGAGCGAAGCCAAGCAGCCCAAGCACAATTCCAAGAAGTTGAAGTCTCCGTAATTTCACACGGGGCTGGGGAAGAGGGCTTGGATTCCGAACACGAAATTTCACAAGAGTTACTCGCCCTAGCGGATTCAAAGGTCCGTGAGTTGCTAGCGCAAGAGGCCCAACTCGATCGTGAAAAAGCAGCATCCAGTGCGCGACGCGATGCACTTGCCCTAGGTCTTGAACGAAAGGATGGGTCAGCGGCTCTGGTTGACTCTGATATACGCGGGTACATCGGAACCTTGAGTTCTCTCATTCACGTTGAACAAGGATACGAAGCCTCGGTCGCCAGCGCTTTGGGAAATTTATCGTCGGCGGTCGTTGTATCCAATATCGACTCAGCGATGGATGCGCTGGTGTTTTTGAAGAATGAGGAAGCGGGCAGATCGAACGTGCTTGTTGCCGAGTTCCCGGTTGAACCTGTTCGACATGAACGCCCGGCACCCGTGGGTAGATGGCTTGTGGACTGTGTCAGGGTTGAACCAATTGTTTCAATGCAAGTACATGCACTTCTCAATCGCTTCGTCGTTGTTGAAACCCTCGAGGACATGCGCGAAAGCGCTAGGAAAAACCTTGGAGTTTCACTGGTTAGTCGTCAAGGGGATTCCATTGACGCAGGAGTGATTGAAGGAGGATCGTCAAATAGCCCGAGTCTGCTGGAAGTCCAAGCAGCTTATGACCAATCAGAAACCACACTTGCGCATATTGAACAGGAATTGCAAAGAATCGTATTCGAACTTGCGGCTGCTAAAAATGAACAGGAAGCCGCGGTCAAACGAGTTGAATCAGCACTTTCACTCTTACATGAATCTGACGCTGAACTGGCGGCCATAGCCGAAAAGCTTGGCGCTCTAGGTCAATTATCACGAAATGCACTTTCGGAGGCAGAGCGACTCGAAGCGGCCATGTTGAGCACGCAGGCAGCCCATGAACGAGATCGGGATTTGCTGGCTGGGCTCGCTGTCGAATTAGAAACATTGCAAAGTATCGATGTCCCTGGAGTAGGTGAGGATCAGAGGGAAGCGCTCGATCAAGCTCTGGCGCAAGCACGAGCTCACGTTGTCGACTCACGGCTGGCGGTTCGCACCGCTGAGGAGCGAGTACGAGCGATAGGGGAGCGAGCTGCAGCCCTCGAGCGCGATGCTCAAAGTGAGCGCAGTGCACGGATCGCGGCAATAGAGCGACGTGAGCGGCGTGCAGCCTCGTTGATCGTTGCTCAAGCGTTACTGACGGGTGCCAAGGTTGCATTGACCTACACGGAAACCTCGGTGGCTCTTGCACAAAGGTCTCGTTCCCAGGCTGAAATGTTAAAAAAGGAACGTGATGCTGAGTTGCTCTTTGTTCGCGGCGAGGTGCGCACCATGGTGGATGTTCTGGAGAATTTAAAGGACAGTGTGCACCGCGATGAAGTTGCCCGAGCAGAGCAACGGATGCGGATCGAGGCCCTCGAAGTCAAGGCTCTGGAGGATTTTGGAATCGCATCGGATGAACTCATTGCGGATTACGGGCCCACTCAACTTGTCCCACCGAGTGCGGTTGCTCCAGGCGATGAAATAGATCCGGATGCTCCCATTCCTGAGGCATATCCATTTGTTCGCGAAGAACAGGAAAAACGTCTGCGGGCAGCCGAAAAGCAACTCGCGATACTGGGCAAAGTGAATCCGTTAGCACTTGAGGAATATTCGGCCATGGAGGAGAGGCAGAAGTTCCTTACCGAGCAACTGGAAGATCTCAAGAAAACACGTGATGATCTTCTTGACATCGTCAAAGAGGTCGACGCGCGTGTGGAGCAGGTATTCACTGAGGCATATACCGAAATCGAACGAGAATTTGAAGGGGTATTTTCGCGACTATTTCCGGGGGGTGAAGGGCGCCTGATTCTCACTGATCCAAGTGACATGTTGACAACCGGTGTTGACGTTGAGGCCAGGCCACCGGGCAAAAAAGTTAAGCGACTGTCCTTGTTATCCGGTGGCGAGCGATCACTTACAGCGGTTGCATTCCTGGTGGCACTGTTTAAGGCTCGTCCATCACCGTTTTATGTCCTCGATGAGGTCGAAGCTGCCCTTGACGACGTGAACTTGGGTAGGTTAATAGACATCATTGAAGAGTTGCGTTCGTCTTCACAACTGATCGTTATCACTCACCAAAAGCGAACTATGGAAATAGCCGATGCGCTGTATGGAGTGTCCATGCGTGGGGACGGTGTCACCCAGATAATCGGGCAGCGTCTGCGTGAGGCAGAGCCCGCTTAATGGATGCATTAACCCTCGTCATTGTCATTTCGATCGTTCTCCTTGCTTTTATTATTGGGGCAGCGTTCGCGTTTTCCCGATCCAAAGCAACCAAGTCACTCACCCCGCGGCCCCGACCAGGAATTGACTATTCGCCGGGCGTTGGGGACGACGACTCGGAACCTCGTGACACGGCTCGAAAAACCGTCGAAACAATTCTGATCCCCGAAGTTCTGGCAGATCCGACCACCACTATCGAGGAGGTCCCCCCTGCGCTGTGGGAGGTTGAAGTCCCAGAACCGGCGTATGGGCGTTTACATAAACTTCGGGCTCGATTGGCCCGATCAAATAGCGTTTTCAGCAAAAGCCTGCTGGGGCTACTGACAAGCGGCAGTCTCGATCAGCAGGCTTGGGACGATATTGAAGCAACATTGCTTGGGGCAGATCTTGGTATCGCTGCGACAACCGAGTTAATTACAGCCCTCAAAATCAGGATCGCTCAAGAAAATGACTCAAGCGAAGACTTTATGAGAGAGGCCCTGCATCAAGAACTTATAAATCTTTTAGGCCCGGATCTCGATCGCAGCTTGTCTATCGATGCTGCCGAGCGCCCCGCCGTCATTTTGGTAGTTGGGGTCAATGGCACGGGCAAAACCACAACGGTGGGGAAACTGTCCCGAGTCCTTATCTCCCAAGAAAAGTCAGTGCTCATGGGTGCGGCAGATACATTTCGTGCTGCAGCTGCGGATCAACTTCAGACATGGGGGGACCGGGTTGGTGCAGCTGTAGTTCGTGGCCCTGAGGGCGGTGACCCTGCGAGTGTTGCATTTGAAGCATGCGCAGTGGCGCGAGATGCACAAGTTGATGTTGTCGTGATCGACACTGCTGGCCGGCTGCACACAAAGACTGGGCTTATGGATGAACTTGGAAAAGTGAAAAGGGTGATCGAGAAGCAGTCTCCCGTGGACGAAGTGTTACTTGTGCTCGATGCCACAACCGGTCAAAACGGACTCGTTCAGGCAAAAATATTTAGCGAGGTCGTCGACGTGACGGGCATAGTGCTCACAAAACTGGACGGTACGGCTAAGGGTGGGATAGTGGTTTCTGTTCAGCGTGAGTTAGGGGTGCCCGTCAAATTGGTCGGTTTGGGAGAAGGCCCCGACGATCTTGCACCCTTTGACGTTGAAGACTTCGTCACCGCCCTACTGAATTAACACGAAGTTCACATTCATTTGCTTTATTCACATGAGTGAAACCTTCTGAAACACTCCTCGAAATAAGTCCACGCCAATCTTGGCTCATGCGATCGGCAATGTGCCGTGGTATTCGCATTCGATAGGAGGACTTCTATGGATTCCGCATTAAATACCGGCGACACCGCGTGGATGTTGACTGCAGCAGCGATGGTGCTGCTCATGATCCCCGGACTTGCATTCTTTTACGGTGGAATGGTTCGTTCAAAATCTGTTCTCAACATGCTCATGATGGTGATGGGAGCCTTATTCATTGTTGGTGTCCTGTGGGTCATCTTCGGTTACTCCATGACTTTCGGAACCTCGATGGGTGGATTGATCGGGGATCCGACTGAGTTCCTTGGATTGGAATCCTTGATGGCAGATGATCCTGAATCGACCTTGCCAATTATGGCTTTCGTTGCATTCCAAGGAATGTTTGCTTGCCTCACCGTTGGCCTTATTGCGGGTGCGATTCCCGATCGAACAAAATTCAATGGCTGGTTAGTCTTCGGGGGTATCTGGGCAATACTGGTGTACTTCCCCGTCGCGCACTGGGTATGGGCAAGCGGTGGCTGGATATTTGAGATGGGCGTTATTGACTTCGCCGGTGGCACTGCCGTTCATATCAATGCTGGAGCTGCAGCGCTGGCGCTCGCGATCGTGATTGGAAAGCGCGCAGGATGGCCGAAAACGCCCATGCGTCCCCACAACTTAACGTTGGTCATGATCGGTGCAGGGCTGCTGTGGTTCGGTTGGTTTGGGTTCAATGCCGGCTCAGCATTAGCGGCTAACAACACATCCGCTGTGGTCTTCCTGAACACCTTCGCGGCGACGTGCGCTGCAGCAATTGGTTGGCTGGTTGTTGAAAAATTGCGTGATGGACACATGACAACTTTGGGTGCTGCATCAGGCATAGTTGCAGGGCTGGTAGCTATCACACCAGCATGTTCAGCAGTGAGTCCGATTGGTGCCCTGATTGTGGGAGTACTTGCCGGAGTTGTCTGCGCACTCGCAGTCAGCCTTAAGTACCGTTTTGGATACGACGATTCGCTCGATGTCGTGGGCGTTCACCTCGTAGGTGGACTACTGGGCACGTTGTTAATCGGCTTCTTGGCAACTGACTTGGCGCCCGCTGGCGTTAACGGTCTGCTCTACGGTGGCGGTGCGGAACAATTGGGCAAGCAAGCAGTTGGCGCGTTCAGCGTTATGGCCTACTCATTCGTCGTTGCACTAATAATAGGACTGATCCTCAAGGCGGCCGGTATCATGCGGATATCACGAGATGATGAACTCTCGGGAATTGACCTTGTGGAGCATGCTGAGTCCGCTTATGAGCTAGGGGACTCCGGAGGCGGTGGGCATTTCGTGGGTGTTGGTGCCGGATCAGTACGTCGTGATCGAGAGGAAATCTGATGAAACTAGTAACAGCAATTATCAAACCGTTCAAGCTCGAGGACGTTAAGAATGCATTAGAGGCAATCGGAGTCAGAGGAATGACCGTTTCGGAGAGCTCCGGGTTTGGGCGTCAAGGAGGCCATACGGAGGTTTACCGCGGTGCCGAGTACACGGTTGATCTGGTTCCCAAGGTCCGAGTGGAAGTGCTAATTGACTCCCAGCGGCTCGATGAAGTCCTTGACGTAATCACAAAAGGAGCCAACACTGGCAAAATCGGAGATGGCAAAGTTTGGGTAACACCGGTTGAAGAAGTGATCCGGGTTCGAACAGGAGAACGTGGTATCGATGCATTGTAGTTCGAGGTAATTTATTCCGTGAATCCTCAATCCATGAAACGGTGCTCTGGGCAAAGTGGCCCAGAGCACCGTTTGGCATTGAGTAATGCCTTTGATTCATGGTTGAGTAACCTCTTTGAACAAGCAATCACCAATAGCAAGGCTGTGAGCCAGGACTTTGCGCTGGTCGCGGTCGGGAGTTATGGGCGCCAAGAGCTAGGACCAAACAGTGACTTGGATCTCGTTCTCATCCACGAGGAAGGAGTAATCCCGGATCAGGTAGCTGAGAGGTTGTGGTACCCAATTTGGGATGAAGGCATTGACCTGGACCACAGTGTGCGAAGTATTCCTACGGCAAGGAAAGTGGCAGCCGAGGATATTAAGGCGTTCACGGGATTGCTAGACACTCGTTGTATATCGGGAAACCAGGATTTAGCCCTAGAACTGCGAAATTTGATTCATCACGACTGGCGTTCGAATGCAAAAAAGTTGCTGCCACAACTTTCACAGATTGTCTCTGAACGCCGGAAGACTCACGGTGAACTTTTTCAACTTCTGGAGCCAAATATCAAGGAGTCCTATGGCGGGATTCGCGATGCCGGAATTTTGAGTCATTTGGGTTCCACTTGGCTTATTGACACCCCACGCACTGATTGGGAGGCGTCGAAGAACCTTCTCCTTGATGTCCGTGATGCAATGGCATCGTCGCTAAAGGGTGATCGATTGCACATGCAGTCTCAATCCACCGTTGCCCAGGAAATGGGATTGGCAGATCCGGAGACCTTACTGAGAGAGATTTACCTGGCAAGCCGCAAAATTGCGTATACAAGCGAGTTGACCTGGTATCGGATCAATGAATTACTGGATCAAGATAAACCCAGAATACGACGTTTCGTTTCGGGTCTGCGGGGCACTTCAGGAAAAGTCCGCGAGCCATTAGCCCAGGGTGTTATTGACTCCGGCAGTGAAATAACGCTGGCACGAAATGCTGATCTTGCAAGTGATCCAGGCCTACTTCTTCGAATTGCCGGAGCATCGGCGCTCACTCAAAAGCCAATTTCTCCTTTTTTGCTTGAACGCGAGGTGGCAATACGCAAACCGTGGGATCGCGAAATGCGAGAATCATTTGTCTCCCTTCTAGGTTCGGGCACTGGTCTACTTGCTGCATGGGAATCCCTCGATCAGTATGGAATTATTGAAAAGTGGTTTCCCGAGTGGACCATTTTGCGTTCAGCGCCGCAATTCAATGCCTTACACGAATTCACAGTCGACCGACACTTGATTGAGTGCGTAGTGCAGTCGCAGTCATTCGTGCGCACGGTCGAGCGACCAGACCTCCTTCTTGTTGCAGCTTTTTTACATGACATCGGTAAATGTCAGAATGGCGATCACAGCCAAATTGGTGCAGAAATGACACGTCTTATTGCACCACGACTCGCATTTGATTCGGCGGATACAAAAATCCTAGAACAATTAGTGCTCTACCATTTATTACTGCCCGACATTGCGACAAAGCGAGATCTTGATGACCCCGAAGTGATTGTCGACGTCGCTAATAAGGTGGGGGATTCGGGAACGCTGGACCTGCTTTTGGCCTTAAGTCTGGCCGATGCACGTGCGACTGGGCCATCTCTGAGATCGCAATGGAGGGAGGGTCTCCTCAATGATCTAGCACGACGGGTTCGATTGCACCTGACCGGCGAAGGTCGGTTACTTGAGC
>JAFMCP010000006.1 GCA_017857705.1 Candidatus Nanopelagicales bacterium | reverse complement strand
GAAACCATGGACATGAACGCACAGGTGTACCGCACTGAAGTAACACTCAAGCAGGCACTCATTGACGTTCAAGCCCTGCGTGAGCGATACAAGAATGTGTCCATCCAAGACAAGGGAACCCGCTACAACACCGACCTTCTTGAGGCCATTGAACTTGGCTTCCTACTCGACTTGGCCGAGGTACTCGTGGTGAGCGCACTTGAGCGTAAGGAAAGTCGTGGTGGGCACGCACGTGAGGATTACCCAGCTCGCGACGACGTCAACTTCATGCGCCACACAATGGCAAGCCGCAAGATTGATGCCCAAGGTGATGAATACGTTCACCTGGATTACAAGCCGGTCAGCGTTACCAACTACCAGCCAATGGAGCGCAAATACTAATGACAACCACACTCCTGCCCGAAACCCCGGCAGAGCCAGCAAGCAACGTCACTCCCGTTGTAATGCCTGAAACCCCGGTTCCCGTTGCAACGGATGTCACATTTCGCATCCGTCGTTACCAACCAGATTTTGACGAAGAGCCCCATTGGGTGGATTACACGGTTGCGCTATACCCAACAGACCGTGTCCTTACCGCCTTGGAAAAAATCAAAGCCGAGCATGATGGTTCACTCACATTCCGCCGTTCCTGCGCGCATGGCATTTGTGGCTCTGACGCAATGAGGATCAATGGTCGCAACCGCCTGGCCTGTAAGACATTGGTCAAAGACATTGATATCAGCAAACCCATAACGGTTGAAGCAATCAAAGGGCTCCCCCTTGAGAAGGATCTCGTGGTCGACATGGAGCCATTCTTTGCGGCATACCGCCAGGTTCTCCCCTTCTTGATCCCTGAGGGACATGAGCCGACTAAGGAGCGCATTCAATCCGCGGAGGATCGCGCCAGGTTTGACGACACTACAAAGTGCATTTTATGCGCCGCCTGCACGACTTCATGCCCCGTCTTTTGGACTAACGAGCAGTACTTTGGCCCAGCGGCAATTGTTGCAGCTCACAGGTTCATTTTTGACAGCCGTGATGCCGGATCAAACGCTCGTCTTGAAGTCCTCAACGACAAAGAGGGTGTGTGGCGCTGCCGCACAACCTTCAACTGCACGGATGCCTGCCCACGGGGCATTGAGATAACTAAAGCCATTCAGGAAGTGAAGCAGGCGCTCATATTCCGACGTGTCTAACGTAGGAGGCCAGCATCAAACCCTGAGCGGTTACGTCACTTTGGAGTCATCCATTTTTAAACATCGACTGCAAAATACTGGGTCTCCAAGAACTCGTGAATTCCCGCGAAGCCACCTTCACGACCAAGCCCCGATTCCTTCATGCCTCCAAATGGTGCAGCCGGGTCAGAAGCAATTCCACGGTTAATCGCAACCATTCCCGACTCCATCCGGCGGGCAACTTTGATTCCCTCACCGTTGTCCTTGGCAAATACATATGACATGAGTCCGTATTGCGTGTCATTGGCCATGCGGACAGCCTCATCGGTGCTGGATACCGTCACGATTGGCGCAACCGGACCAAATATTTCATTGCGGGTCAGCACTGAGCCGTGCTCAATTCCACGAACAATTCGTGGAGCTACAAATGCGCCTGTATCCGGTGCGGTGCCCGCTTGAGTAACCTGCGCTCCCTCATTTTCTGCCTCACCAATGAGTTCCAGAATCTTGTCGCGCTCTTTATCACTGACCATGGCGCCCAGTTCATTAACCGGATCGGTGCCCGGGCCGATTGTGAGTCCGCGTAAGGCTGCCTCAAACTTGTCAGCAAACTCGCCACTGATCGATTCGTGGACATAGAACCTATTTGCGGCGGTGCAGGCCGAACCACCATTGCGCATTTTCGCGATCATGGCGCCTTCAACAGCGTGATCCACATCAGAGCCTTCCAGAACAAGAAATGGAGCATTCCCGCCAAGCTCCATTGAGCTCGGAAGTACTCGATCCGCCGTTTGCTTGAGTAGCAACTTGCCGACATAGGTCGATCCGGTGAACGACAAAGTGGCAATACGTGGATCAGCCAGAATCGCTGCAGATACCTCCCCAGATTTTGATGTGGTCACAATATTGACAACGCCAGCAGGCGCCCCCGCGCGCTCGAGGACATTGCCAATCCACAGTGCGGTCAATGGCGTCTCCGCTGGTGGTTTCAGAACAGCCGTGCAACCAGCAGCCAAAGCGGGACCCAGCTTGCGGGTAATCATGGCTGCGGGGAAATTCCATGGAGTGATCATGTAGGCAACACCCATAGGCTTGTGATCAGTAATGATGGTCTTATCACGGTTCGGGGCGTAACGAAATCCCCCTTCAACCCGTGAGGCTTCCTCAGAAAACCAGCGAAAGAATTCAGCAGCATAGAGTGCTTCACCCATGGCATCACGCCAGGCTTTCCCGTTTTCAAGGGCAATCAGTCGAGCGCAGTCATCAATTTCCGCCACCATAATGTCAAATGCTTTTCGCAAAATTTCAGCCCGGACTCGGGCTGGTGTGATCGACCATGCTGGGAATGCCCCATGGGCTGCATCAACGGCTTGAATGCCCTCTGCAACACCGGCATCTCCGATTGTCGCCAAAGTTCCGTAGGAAGCCGGGTTAATCACATTGAACCCAGCAGCGGTTGCGACCCACTCTCCCCCAATAAGCAGACGGGTTGGCGTGCTTGCGGGCAAAGCATCAGAGGGGGCCGTGATTCTCACATGAGACCTTTCATAGGAGGGCTTAACCTAAATCTAGTCCCGGGACCCCTGCCGTGACTAGGGTGTGACCCAATCCACAGCCCGCCATGCCTTTCTCCCAATTGGACTCGTTGGGGTTAGCATGGGGTTGTTATGCGACCGCAACCTCTTCAACGGCACAAATGGTTGGTACGAAAGCCTCGGATTGCATCCATTGCACTGTCTACTGTTGTGACGCTCATTCTTGGATTTTCTATCGGTGCCGTTCCTGTGGCTGCAGCACCTGACACCAGCCCCATTGGGGGGGAGCAACTCAAGGGCAAAGGAAAGATAGTCACATTGGGCCAAGGGTCCGACCCTTTACCGCAAGTGTGGGCAAAGACCTGGGTGGTTGCTAATGCAGACACCGGAGAGATCCTGGCTGCAAAAGGTCCTCACGTTTTACGGGCGCCAGCAAGTACATTGAAAACCTTGACGGCATTGACCTTGATTCCCCGGTTAGACCCCTCAACCGTAATAAAAGCAAAAAAGCGTGCGGTTAACACTTACGGCTCCAAAGTTGGTTTAGTGCGCGGTCGTGACTACACCGCCAATGACCTTTTCTATGCACTGCTGCTGCCTAGCGCGAATGACGCTGCAATGGCCCTGGCACAGGGCGCCGGAAACGTGAAAACAACCCTGGCGCAAATGAATCAAATTGCTGACTCACTCGGAGCGCTAGACACGGTCGCTAAAAACCCAAGCGGACTTGATGCACCCGGGCAGGTTTCTAGTGCTTACGACCTTGCCACGATTGGCCGCTCGGCACTGAGCCTGCCCTACTTCAGAGAAATTGTCGGCTCTGTCAAACACGAGTTTGCGAACAAGAAAAAGTCGAAAACTATCTATACCCAAAACCGAATGTTGCTTGGTAACTTCAAAGGGACAATAGGATTAAAAACGGGCTACACCACAAATGCTGGACGAACCTTTATCGGAGCAGCGCAACGCAAAGGAACGACATACATAGTTTCGCTGATGGGGATCAAAGAACAAACCTCAACCGCCGCTGAAAAACTTTTGGGGTGGGCTTTTGCTAACGGCGATAAGGTCACACCTATCGGTGTACTAGGACAAAACACTCTGCCCGCAGCCAGTCTAAATTCCGTTATTCAATCAAATCTTGAAACCCCCGTTGACACGGAAATCACATCACAACCCACGAGCACGGCGACAGCTGGTTCCAATCTCGATGGCTTGGCCATGGGATGGATGATCCTGTTTGCGGCCATAATTGCTTTTATTCTCTATGGGGTCCGGTCAGCTTTCACCCAGCGCAAAAAACGGGGACGAGTGACGGGCAAAGGAAAAATTACCCTCGAGGGTTAGCCGGAAACCCCACCCGCTCATAAACAAGATCCAGTGTCGGTTCAGCAGCCTCTCGCGCCTTCTGGGCTCCCCTGTTCATCAGCGATTCGAGCTCAGCCGGCTCAGTCAGTAGTTCGTTTACCCGCGTGCGAATTGGTTCAACGACCCCCAACACAATTTCAGCGGTGTCCTTTTTTAGGTCCCCGTAACCGCGTCCCGCATACTCGGATTCCAGTGCATCAATCGACTTTCCCGTAATTGCTTTCTGTAGCGTCAGTAAGTTAGAAACCCCTGGCTTAGTCTGGTCATCAAAGTGGATTTCAGCCTCTGAGTCGGTCACCGCACTCTTAATCTTTTTCTCAACCACTTTATTTTCATCAAGCAGGAAAACGCAACCGCCGGGGCTTGACTTGCTCATCTTGGCTGTGGGGTCTTGTAGGTCAACTATTCGACTGGTTTCTTTCACCACCATAACTTCAGGAACGATAAATGTTTCACCAAACTTTGCATTGAACCGATGTGCTAAATCTCGAGTCAGTTCCAGGTGTTGACGTTGGTCCTCACCTACGGGGACACCATTGGCCTGATAGAGCAGGATGTCTGCTGCCTGCAGGATCGGGTAGGTGAATAAACCAACGGTTGAACGGTCATTACCCGCCTTCGAACTTTTATCCTTGAACTGGGTCATCCGACTTGCCTCACCGACACCCGTTTGGCACTGCAGAACCCATGAGAGTTGGCTGTGGGCCGCTACCTGGCTCTGCGCGAAAACCGTGCACTTCTCAGGGTCCAACCCAATTGCAAGTAACTGGGCAAAAGACACGAGTGTGCGTTTGCGTAACAGCTGGGGATCGTGGTCAACAGTGATCGCGTGCTGGTCCACCACGCAAAAAAATGAGTCGTGACTTACTTGAAGTTTGACCCACTCCCTCAAAGCTCCCAACAGGTTGCCAACGTGGAAAGAATCAGCTGTCGGTTGGATGCCGGAAAAGACTCGGGGTTTTTGGTTACTGTTTGTCACCGTCGTATTGTTCCTCACTGCTCAATTCGTGGGTAACCACCCTCACTCTGGACACTCGACGGCCATCGAGTTCGGTCACAATAAACTCGTGATTGTCGGCCTCTACTTTGTCGCCTATCTGTGGCAGCTGCCCGAGCTGAGAAATGATAAAACCTGCAATAGTTTCAAATGGTCCTTCAGGCAAAGTGATTGACGTTCGATCTTCAAAATCATCACGGTTGAGAAGTCCGTCCACTGTTATTTCACCCATGGCACCCTGTTCGTGAGCTGGGGACTCAACGTCATACTCATCTTTAATGTCACCGATCAGTTCCTCCACCAGATCCTCCATGGTGACAAGGCCTGCGGTGCCACCATATTCGTCTTGGACCATAGCTAAATGCGCCCGCATTCGACGCATTTCACTCAGAGTGCTGATTACTTCTTTGCTCCCCGGGAAGGTCAAGACCTCTCGAGCCAGTCTGCCAACGGGAATATTGCGGTCTTCAAGGTCGGGGTCGAGAAGATCACGAATGTGCACAAATCCAATTACTTCGTCAGCGCTACCGCGAATCACCGGATAACGTGAATGTGGTTGGTCAGAAATCAAACGAATCGCCTTGGATACGGATAAAGATGCATCCAAGAAGGAAACCTCCGTGCGAGGCATCATGACTTCCCTCAATTCGCGTTCCCCTGCGGCAAAAATGTCATCAATCATTTCCCGCTCTTCAACGCTGAGGTCTTCGTGTGCCGCCACGAGGTCTCGCAGTTCCTCACCACTCATCTGTTCTTTTCCAGCCTTGGGGTCAATTCCAAACAGGCGGACAATGAGATTTGTTGACAAACCCAATGCGGCAATAAAAGGTCTCGTGAGTTTTGCCGTGAGTTCAATTGGTCCTGCAACAAACAATGCAACTTGCTCTACCCGCTGCAGTGCAATTCGTTTTGGCACCAATTCACCTAAGACTAACGAGATGTATGCGATCACCACGGTGACAAGGATGAAAGCCACAGTGCTGGCTGCCGCAGCGCTAAGCCCCCAATTTTCCAGCGGGAGTGCAACGTCGGGTGCAATGGTCGCCGCGCCAAAGCCAGCCGACACGAAACCTGCGAGGGTTACCCCAACCTGACCCGCTGCAAGGAAGCGCCCAGGATCAGCGGTCAGCCCCGCGAGCGTGCGCCCTCGCTTGGAAGTCTCCGCCAAGCGTGCGACCTGACTTTCACGGACAGATACTAAAGCCAGTTCGGCAGCAGCAAAAAAACCACCAATCAAGACAAAAATTAGGATCACACCAAAGTTCATCAAGATCTCGCTCACAGGCTTAACCTTAGAACTTTATTTACGTTAGGAACGCATTGCTCCCTGTAGGCGTGTGTCAATTGCAGTCAGGAAATCTTGTGTCGTGAGCCACTTTTGTTCGGGTCCGACCAACATGGCCAAATCTTTGGTCATGTCACCAGCCTCAACAGTTTCAATGCAAACCCTCTCAAGCGTACGAGCAAATTCGCTGACCTCTGGGGTGCTATCCAACAGGCCCCGGTGCTCAAGTCCACGTGTCCACGCAAAGATTGAAGCAATTGGGTTCGTGGACGTTGGCTTTCCCTGCTGGTGCTGGCGGTAGTGACGGGTGACCGTGCCGTGAGCTGCCTCGGCTTCAACCGTCTTGCCATCAGGGGTCATAAGCACACTTGTCATCAAGCCCAGTGAACCAAAGCCTTGGGCAATCGTGTCGGACTGAACGTCGCCGTCGTAGTTCTTGCAGGCCCAGACGTAGCCACCTTCCCACTTCATGGCAGCTGCCACCATGTCGTCGATCAACCGGTGTTCATAGGTAATGCCCGCGGCCTCAAACTCGGCTTTGAATTCGGTCTCAAAAATTTCAGCGAAAATATCCTTGAATTGACCATCATAGGCCTTCAAGATGGTGTTTTTAGTGGACAGATAAACGGGGTAACCGCGAGTGAGGCCATAGCGCATTGAGGCGCGCGCAAAGTCGCGGATTGACTCATCCAAGTTGTACATGCCCATTGCGACGCCACCTGCTGGGAAGTCGAAAACATTGAATTCCATCGGTTCGGATCCGTCAGTTGGCGTGAATGTCATGGTGAGAGTTCCCGCGGTGGGAACTTTGAAATCAGTAGCCTTGTATTGATCTCCAAATGCGTGACGACCGATAATTATTGGCTGGGTCCAACCTGGAACAAGCCGAGGAATGTTCGAAATAATAATCGGTTCACGGAAAATAACACCGCCAAGAATATTACGAATTGTTCCATTAGGTGACTTCCACATTTTCTTCAGGCCAAATTCTTCAACACGCGCTTCATCGGGTGTGATAGTTGCGCACTTCACGCCAACGCCATATTTTTGAATTGCATGTGCTGAATCGATCGTGACCTGATCATCTGTTGCATCACGGTTTTCCATACTCAAGTCGAAATACTTCAAGTCAACATCAAGATATTTTTCAATCAACTCTGCCTTGATGAAGTGCCAAATGATTCGAGTCATTTCGTCGCCGTCAAGTTCAACGACCGGGTTAATAACCTTGATTTTTTGTGACATGGGGATTACTCCTTGAGTGGGGGCCTAGTGGAAAAAGTGGTTCGTTTTTACAGGGCAGAGACGTCGGCTTGCTTGGCTTTAACCGCTTCATAAGCTTCAACGAGAAGGACTTTCTCTGAATCAGTGAGTGGTGTTTCAACAATCTTCTTAATTCCCTCTTTACCAATTTCAGCTTCAACGCCAAGGTAGGCGCCGGAGAGACCGTATTCACCGTCAACCCATGCACACACGGGCATAACCTTGCCCGAATTTTCATGGACCGCGCGGGCCATACGTGCAGCCGCCGCTGACGGTGCGTAGTAGGCCGATCCCGTTTTCAGCAGGGCAACGATTTCAGCTCCACCATTGCGAGTGCGCACGACGAGCTCGTCAATCTGCTCCTGTGAAAGCAGATCGCTAAGCGGTTTTCCGTCAACGCTGCAGGCTGATGCGACGGGAACCATTGTGTCACCGTGTGAGCCCAGAGTCAGTGTTGTGACAGATCCAACTGGGACATTGAGTTCCTCTGCGACAAAGTGTGAGAAACGAGCCGTGTCAAGCATCCCTGCTTGGCCAATCACCCGGTTGTAAGGGAACTTTGTGACAATTTGTGCGAGTGCGGTCATTTCATCAAGTGGATTGGCAACATTGATCACAATGCAATCTGGAGCGTACTTAGCAATGTTCTCACAAACACCGCGCATGATCTTTGCATTTGTTTCAATGAGATCCATGCGACTCATGCCTGGCTTGCGAGGCAGCCCCGCCGTCATGACAACGATCTCGGAACCGGAGATGGCCTCGTAGCCACTACCGTCCATCCCTGTGGTCTGGCCAACGAGCTTGGTTTCAAATCCTTCAATCCAGCGCGACTGGTTCATGTCCAATGCGAGGCCTTCAGCCTTACCCTCAACCACGTCGGTGAGAACAACCGTTTCAAAGATGTCGTATTCAGCCAGGCGCAGAGCGGTCGTCGAACCATAGAAACCTGCGCCAATTACTGAAACCTTGCCAGAGCGGGCCATGTGTTATCTCCTTAGTGGATGTACGGGACGAAATAAAAATATCTTGACGTCAAGATACCGCCTCGCGCCTTTTATTTTTAGTTCGGGGCCGGAACCCAGAGGGCAAATATGGTCAATCCCACACCCAAAACGGTCAAAATGATGACATCGACGCTTTTCGAGCGAACCGAGAGCATTCCTGCCTGATTTTCTGGGAGGAAGAGCCGAAGGAAGAGGGCCAGCACGACACTCACCGCGAGGACCACCGACCCCCGCCGAAAATGGTCCGTTGCCACGAAAACCATCGAGATTGCGATCCCGAATAAGACTAGTGAAATCGGCCATTCTCGAAATCTTGACCGTGGAAGCCGGTGCACATTTTCCTCGCGTGAATTTGCCATGTGATTTTTAGCCTTTGGCTAGTTCCTCGGCGCGGGCCACAACATTGGCCAGCAGCATGGCCCGGGTCATGGGGCCGGTACCGCCCGGCATAGGGGCAAGGAAACCAGCCACATCGATTACATCGGATGCGACGTCCCCAACCAAACCTGCATCTGTTCTGGTGATCCCTACATCAAGTACAGCGGCACCGGGCTTCACGTCGGCCGCAGTAACAATTGCCGGGACACCTGCGGCCGCGACAATAATGTCCGCTCTCCTCATTTGTTCTGAAAGATCCTTGGTTCCTGTGTGGCAAAGGGTCACGGTTGCATTTTCACTTTTGCGGGTAAGGAGAAGTCCCAGTGGTCGGCCGACGGTGACTCCCCTTCCCACAATTACTACGTGGGCACCGTTAATTGGCACTGCATAGCGCCTGAGCAGTTCAACAATTCCTGCTGGAGTGCATGGCAAAGGAGCTGGAATCCCCAATACAAGTCGACCAAGGTTCATGGGATGCAGGCCGTCAGCATCTTTGCCCGGATCCATAAGTTCCAAAACTCGATTAGCATCCAGATGCTTGGGCAGTGGAAGTTGAACTATGTAACCGGTAACCGAAGGATCGGCATTCAATGTAGCGATATGGGCGTCAATGTCAGCCTGGGTTGAATCGGTGGGCAGATCAATGCGAATAGATGAAATCCCGACTTCGGCGCAGTCCTTGTGCTTTCCCCCAACATAAGCGTGTGAACCGGGGTCCTCACCGACCAGAACCGTACCCAGTCCTGGCACGATCCCTTTCGCTCTGAGTGCATCTACTCGAACCTTGAGTTCCGCCTTGACCAGTGCTGCCGTTGCTTTGCCGTCAAGAATCATGGCCTTAGTCTCTCCCATGCAGGGTTTGCTCTCGTACCAGGTCCTCACCATGATCGTGCATCAAGATTTGGCCCACTTAACGCCGAGATGCTATTAGCTTCGGCGATACTGACAACGCTACCGCCAAGAAAGTTAACCCAACACCAATAAACAATGTGGGTGTGATCACCGTTCCACTGGTGGGCATTATGAGGTCGAGGACTAGCGCGCCAGTCAGTTGTCCACTGACTGAAATGAGCACGAAAATTAACACGCCAACTTTTGGCACGACCCAGACCGACATCGCGATGTACACGACACCCACGATTCCACCGGTGTACACCCACCATGAATTACTGGGAAGGGTGGACACCTGCATATCACCCCAAAAAACTTGAGTAAATGAAGCAGCCAACAGTGCGCTGGTTCCGAAAACGAAGTTAAACCACGTTGAGGAAAATGCATTTCCAGCCGTTATGCCTATTCGACCGTTGATCGCTTGCTGAATGGCGATCAGCGCGCCGACGAGGAAAGACAAGGCCACTGGAATTAGCGAAACTTCACCCGCCAATCTATTTGATACCGCAATAATTACGCCTCCCACCGCAAGTACACTCGCGAGCACCCTGATCGGGCTAATTGAAGTGACACCCGCCGGGCCTAACCCAAATCGGTCAACGAGGAGGGCGTTGGAACTTTGACCGGCAACAACAGCCACGGTAAATAATGCAACGCCGATGAGTGGAACTACGCTCGCCTGAACTCCTACAAATGTCCCACCGAGTAGGCCACCCAAAATGTGCCATCGGGGGAAATCTCGGTTGCGCACCCCCTTGACTACTTTTTTCACACCCACACGCATTCGCTGATTGAACGTAAGCAAAATTGTCAGCATGATTAATCCGGAGCCAAAACTCCAGACTGCAGCTTCAAGTCCGCTGCCTACCAAAACGGCCAGTTCACCATTTGCTCTGGCTTGCCACGCTGTGAGCGATCCCACCACGAAAGTGATGGGTAGAAAGACCTTGGCGCTGGCTACGCCACGTTTCGGGCTAGTGGAAGAAATGGCGGGTTCCCGTGAAGTACATGCTGACTCCGGCGGCTTGGGCTGCCGCAATGACTTCTTCATCACGCACGGAACCGCCAGGTTGCACAACCGCGCCTATCCCCGCGTCTAGCAATACTTGCAGCCCGTCTGCGAATGGGAAGAAGGCATCGGATGCAGCGACCGAGCCGAGCGCCCGCTCCCCGGCTCGAGCCACGGATAGGTGCGCGGAGTCAACCCGGTTGACCTGACCCATTCCTATTCCGACCGCACCGAGATTTTTAGCTAAAAGAATGGCATTTGACTTAACGGATCGGCAGGCTTTCCAAGCGAACTCGAGGTCACGCATGGTCGCCTTAGTCGCTGGCTCACCACTGACGAGCGTCCAGTTGGCTGGATTGTCGCCACTGTCGTTCACGGTGTCGACGCTTTGCACAAGTAGTCCCCCTGAAATTGTGCGCGCTTCCACTCTTCGGCCCGGATGGGGTCCGGGTGCGACCAGAATCCGAAGATTGGCTTTTTCTTTCAGGACGATTAAGGCGTCCGCATCAAAATCAGGGGCAATCACTACCTCGGTGAAAACCTTCGACAATGATTCTGCCATTTCTTTCGTCACCGTGCGATTGGCTGCAACCACACCACCAAAGGCCGAGACAGGGTCCGTGGCGTGTGCCTTGTGGTAGGCCTCCTCAATATCCAGCCCGGAAGCGATTCCGCAAGGGTTTGCATGCTTGATGATCGCCACGGTTGGTTCCAAGAAATCAAATGCGGCACGGCGAGCAGCATCCGCGTCAATGAAGTTGTTGTAGGACATCGGTTTTCCGTGCAACTGCTGTGAGTTAGCAATTCCAATTTCATGACCGATCCCAACATACGAAGCAGCACTTTGGTGCGGGTTCTCCCCGTATCGAAGCACTTCACTGCGAGTCCACGCCGTCCCTCGCCAGCGAGGAAATTCACTTTCATCAGGGGCAACAACATTCGACATCCAGGTTGCAACTGCGATGTCGTAGGTGGCCGTGTGAGCAAAGGCCTGCGCTGACAGCACTGCACGCTGAACAAGGGTGGTCCCACCAGCATCGAGTGCAGAATGAACTTCCTGGTAGCTGCTCGGGGAAACCACCACGGCAACATTGGCGTAGTTCTTCGCTGACGCGCGAATCATGGCTGGACCACCAATATCGATTTGCTCAACACAGTCATCGATTTTGGCTCCGCTGGCAACAGTCTCATTGAATGGATAAAGATTCACCACAACCAAGTCAAATGCTTTAATCCCAAGATCTTCTAATTGAGAGACATGGTCAGGATTGCGCAAGTCAGCAAGTAGACCGGCATGAATACCAGGGTGGAGGGTCTTGACCCGTCCATCAAGACACTCTGGGAAATTTGTGACCGCAGGAACCGGGGTCACCGCAATGCCGGCCGCTTCGATGGTCGCGGCCGTGCTGCCGGTCGAAACTATCTCAATGCCATATTGCGACAAGGCTTGGGCTAATTCAACGACCCCACTCTTGTCGTAAACCGAAATTAACGCCCGTTTGATCGGCCGAATTGTCACTGAAACCCTTTCCCGAGTCGCTCAATTAGTAGCCGTTCAACACTTTGGGGAAGGAGAGTGCGTTCAACTGTCTTTATTCTTTCGTGCAACTGCTCTTCACTTTCACCCGGGAGTACATCTACTTGTTCCTGAGAAATTATTTTCCCCGTATCTACACCCTCATCAATGAAATGAATCGTGCAGCCTGTGACCGTGGCCCCTGCCGCCATGGCATCGCGTACGGCATGTGCACCAGGAAATTGGGGTAGCAAGGATGGATGTGAATTAATTATTTGACTGGGGAACTCGTTGACAAAAACGGGACTGAGAATGCGCATGAACCCCGCAGCCACAATGAGATCTGGATTCAATTCCTTAACCTGCCTAAGAAATTCGTTTTCCCACGTCTCGCGCGAGTCAAAATCTAAGAGGGAAATTTTCCGGGCCGGGATCTCACGACTCAGTGCAATATCAACTGCCCTGGCGCCGGGCTGATCGGTCACCAAGGCGACCACACTGATTCCCAATCTGGAATCCAAAAGTGCCTCGAAAAGCGTCCCTGTGCCGGAAGCCAAAACGACTATTCGAGCAGTCACGGTGTTGGATCAACCATCTCGCCTTGAAGTGTTCGGTATGCATATCCGGTCACCAAAGCTGCTAGAGGTAGGAAGAGCAGGGTCGGAATCCCCCAGAATAAACCCGAAATCAAATACGAAGCGCCACTGAACAACAAAATTAAAATTGCCAGTGGCCAGTTGCGGCGTACCAAATGGCTACTTGCTTTCAGTGCTTGAAATGGTGTCACGCCACGATCAAGGGCAAAAAATGGGGCAAATTGAAATAATAAGACAGCGAATATTGCTGGCACAATGAAAAGGAATAGTCCCGCAATGAAGGTAACCATGATCAGTAATACGGTCAAGACAAATGCCCCAAAGTGAGGACCTGTGAATGTGTCAGCAAATCCAATTTTTCGGCCGAGCGTGACATAGAGAGCGCCTCGAATCACGCCTGCTGTTGCTAAGAAAGAGGCTACTACGAACACAATTGCCAGAAGGATAATAAGCAGAAGCGACCCCATCTCTGATTCAAAACAAGTTGCCATTGCCGCTGAGTCCAACGTCGCTCCGGCACCGCCCACTTCGATACAGCGGGTAAAGGATTCAGTGAATGGATTCGCTGCAAACTGCTGCCCAAATTGCAGAATCATGACTATAACAGCGAGTGCTATAAATGCTAGAAGGTTTTTCGTAAATGCAACTCTCGCCCACCCCACTGCGGCACCGAATCGAACTCCATTCAATTCCCTACTCATGAGTGCGCTGTACTTCACCGAGTTGAGGCTCTGGGACTATCGAAATTTTCACTCGGCGGTTTCGTACAAATGTTTTTGCCGGCAGTACGGCCGTTGGAGTGATACCAACGGCCAGCAAAATCCATAGGAGTGAGGCCGACAACAATGGATCAGGACCCAATGAAACTAGGCGAACATCACCCAAATTCCCGAGAGACATTAATGCAAGAACATAAAAAATCACGGCTCCCACAAATGCCACCGCCAAACCGATAACCGAGCGAACCATCGCGCTTTCTTTTCCCAGGCTTTTTGAGATTCCAATACCCCAAACCACACCGATCGAAATTACAAATAGTGGAAGCAGCCACACCAGGGCCCCTGCAGTTTCAGGGATGGCAACTAGTGGCGGAAATGGTGGTAGTTGAGTGGGAGCGGTCACCGGAATGAACGGGGAAACCACTACATCCGGTCCAATGCTAAAACCTGCGCCAACAATATAAGCGGCGCTCCAGGTAACAAGCACGGGTAGATATCCAATGGTGAGAGCCAGCATTGCCAAAAATCCGCTCCACCCAGGATTTAGGCCCCTAAATAAATCCATTGCTACGTCAAAATTAACGAGAAGGCGCAGCGCAAGAAGGAGCGAGGCAACTCCAATAAACGTTGCTGCAGCAGCAACACCCCTTTTCAACACGAACATTGCAAGGGCCGGAATTCTTAAACCCAATTGGGTGTTGGCGCCACTAAGAACCCCTACTGTCACGGCACTAACGCCAATGACGAATGACACGCTAAGAGCCCACCAATCATTGAACGAAACATTGATTGAGGTGGTGAAGTGGGCAGCTGCAACTATCGCCCCTACATAGATCACCACCATTGTGACTCCACCGAGTACCCGCCATTGTGTTCCCTTAGTGGTGCGAAGCGAGAACGACCTGCCGGCGCGAAACAGTAATGCCCACGGGATTATTGCCAGACCCCATGGAACCAAGGTGATGGTGGCCGAACCCAGTTTTGGTGGTACGCCATTCATTAATAGCCAACCCCAAGTGACCGCATCTAGATACCCTTTGACAGTGGATGGACGATCACCGCCAAAAAACAAAGTCGGCAATAAAATGAGGGATGCAAGAGTAACTGTTACAACGATTACCGAACAACAAAAAATGATTGACCAAGTTATTGAGCTCACCGCAGGTTTACTGGTCAAACCCACTATTCGATTTCTGGTTCCGCCTAATACCATTTCAGAAGGCGTTTCACTTACTTCCGCTTCCTGCGCAGGTGTTCCCATCTCTGGCGGTGCCTGCTGATTCACAAGCACAATCTACCTTTCCCTTGGCCATTTTCGACCAAGGCACACAGCCGCTTAGGACAGAATCTTGCGCATCAGCTCAGCAGCTGCACTTGGCGTGCGGCCCACTTTTACTCCTGCTGCTTCTAGTGCTTCCGCTTTCGCAACAGCTGTCCCCGATGAACCGGAAACGATCGCTCCCGCGTGACCCATTGTCTTTCCTTCTGGCGCAGTAAAACCGGCGACGTAGCCGACTACAGGCTTGGTGACATGCTCTTTTATGTAGGCTGCGGCCCGCTCTTCCGCATCGCCACCAATTTCGCCGATCATGACGATTGCGTCGGTATCGGGGTCATTTTGAAATGCCTCGAGTGCATCAATGTGGGTTGTTCCAATGATGGGGTCGCCACCAATTCCTACACAGGTGGAGAAGCCAAAATCACGGAGCTCGTACATCATTTGGTAAGTCAGAGTTCCTGACTTTGAGACCAGCCCGATTCGACCCGGCTTAGTAATGTCAGACGGAATAATCCCTGCATTTGATGCACCTGGGCTAATGATTCCTGGACAGTTCGGTCCAATAATCCTCGTGGTTCCCGCATTCACCGCGTATTGGAAGAACTGCGCGGTGTCATGAACGGGAATTCCTTCGGTGATCACAACGCAGAGCGGTATTTTTGCATCAACAGCTTCTTCAACTGCAGCCTTGGCAAACTTGGGTGGCACGAAAACCACAGAGACATTCGCACCGGTTGCCGCCATTGCACTTGCAACGTCGTTGAAAACCGGAATCCCGTCAACATCAGCGCCTGCTTTGCCGGGTGTAACTCCTGCAACGACCTTGGCTCCACTTGCAACCATTCGGCGCGTGTGTTTTGTGCCCTCGGATCCGGTCATTCCCTGAACAAGAATTTTGCTATCTTCATTGAGCCAAATTGCCATTGGATTACGCTCCCTTTCGAGCTGCTGCGAGTTCAGCCACCCGGCGCGCTGCTGCGTCCATGGTGTCAACTAGTTCAATAAATTTGTGATTTGCTTTGTTGAGAATTGCCCTGCCTTCAACAGCGTTATTTCCGTCAATGCGAGCGACGATCGGCTTGGTAACACTGTCTCCAAGTTGATCAACTGCTTGCAGAATCCCGTTGGCCACTGCATCGCATGCAGTAATACCGCCGAAGATATTGACAAAGACCGCTTGGACTTCGGGGTCATTGAGAACAATGTCGAGACCGTTTGCCATGACCTCAGCCGACGCTCCACCACCAATGTCAAGGAAGTTCGCCGGCTTTATGCCACCAAACTCCTCTCCTGCGTATGCAACAACGTCGAGGGTGCTCATGACTAAACCGGCACCGTTTCCGATGATTCCCACGTCGCCTTGGAGTTTGACGTAGTTCAGATCCATTGCTTTTGCGCGGGTTTCAATGTCATCGGCGGCCGAGTCATCAAAAGCTGCATGGTCAGGTTGACGGTAGCCAGCGTTGTCATCGATCGTTACTTTGCCGTCGAGCGCGAGCACCTCACCTGTCGGAGTAAGAACCAGGGGATTTACTTCAACGAGAGTTGCGTCTTCAGCAACCATGACTTCCCACAATTTGACCAGAATGTCGGCAACCTGTCCTTGAATCGCCTCGTCAAATTTTGCTGCTGCGGCAATCTCGCGGGCCTTTTCCGGTGTGACACCCTCTAAGGCGTCGACCCTGATTTTTGCGAGTGCCTCAGGGTTGTTGACGGCAACTTCCTCGATCTCGACGCCACCCTCGACACTGGCCATTGCCAAGAATGAACGGTTAGCCCGATCAAGCAAAAACGAGACGTAGTATTCCTCGGCAATATCTGCGGCGTGGGCTACGAGCACCTTGTGGACGGTGTGACCCTTAATGTCCATGCCCAAAATCGCTCCAGCAATCTCGCGCGTCTCCGCTGGGTTTTTTGCAAGCTTCACTCCACCTGCTTTGCCACGGCCACCCACTTTTACCTGAGCTTTTACGACCACTGGGCCATTAATGGATTCAGCGATCGCAACGGCTCCGTCAACATCAAGCGCGACATCACCAGCGGTAATGGGGAGCCCATGCTTTCCGAAAAGTTCCTTGGCTTGGTATTCGTACAGATCCACAAAAACTCCCTAATTCATGATGATTTAATCCACGCCCGGCGTGCCGCCTAAGCCTATTGACCCGCTGACCTGATTTTGGACACTATCTGTGTGATCTTGCACGCACTACCGGCTAGCGGCGTGCCGAGACGTGCTCGTTTACCCAATCCACGACCGACTGGGTTGTTGTTCCCGGGGTAAAGATTTCTGCAACACCTGCTGATTTGAGGACAGGAATATCAGCTTCAGGAATGATTCCACCGCCGAAAACGACGATATCTGCCGCACCTGCCGCAGCCAATTCATTCAATAATTCCGGGAAGAGAGTGAGATGCGCTCCCGAAAGAATTGAAATTCCGATCACGTCGGCGTCCTCTTGAACTGCAGTCGCGGCAATTGCCACGGGTGTTTGGTGCAGTCCCGTGTAGATAACTTCACACCCAGCATCACGCAATGCTCGGGCAATTACTTTTGCACCACGGTCGTGGCCGTCTAATCCGGGTTTCGCAATTACCACTCGGATCGGACGTTCCTCTGTACTCATGGGGAGAATGCTATCGCTCTAGAAAAATACTCTTCATAGCCCTCAACCCCTTGAATTACACCGGTCGTAGGCTGATAGCCATGACACAGGCAACCGGCTACTCGATCACCATTCGAATGCACGTCACACCCGAACTGCACGCTTCTGGGAAAATTATTGCGGCTGTGAGCGATGCCGGTGGCGTCATCACAGGCCTAGACGTCTCCGACCCTGGTACTGAGACCACAGTGGTCGACCTCAGCGCGCTAGTACATGACACAGACCACGCGGAGTCAATCCGGGAAATCCTCAATGGCATTGAAGGATGCAAAGTCGACAAAGTCAGTGACTCGGTTTTCCTTGTTCATCTGGGCGGGAAAATTGAGGTTGGCATCAAAGTCCCGATGCGCAACCGGACCGACTTAGCTCGCGCCTACACCCCCGGGGTGGCCCGAGTGTGTCTTGCCATCGCGGACAACCCTTCTGATGCTCGAAATCTGACCATCAAACGCAATACTGTTGCTGTCGTAACCGATGGATCTGCGGTTCTTGGCCTGGGGAATATTGGCCCAGAAGCTTCCATGCCGGTCATGGAGGGCAAAGCTGCGCTCTTTAAGAAATTCGCCAACGTCGATGCATGGCCAATCTGCCTCGACACCCAAGATGTTGATGAAATCGTACGAACGGTTGAAATTATTGCCCCTGGATTCGGAGGGATCAACCTCGAGGATATTTCAGCACCGCGTTGCTTTGAGGTCGAACGCAGACTGCGCGAACGCCTGAATATTCCAGTTTTTCACGATGACCAACACGGCACAGCTGTTGTTGTGTTGGCCGCACTGATTAACGCATCAAAATTGGTAAAGAAGGACCTCTCGTCGTTGAAAATTATCATGTCAGGCGCGGGTGCAGCAGGTGCTGCAGTTGCGCAGTTATTACTTCATGCGGGCGTCGAAAACATCACGTTGTTCGACTCAAAAGGAGCTGTCTCAACCAGCAGAACCGATCTTGACCCCGATCGCACCGAACTAGCGAAACGCACCAACTTGAGTGGGTTCGAAGGCGCACTCACGCAGGCGCTGGTTGGTGCTGATGTCTTTATTGGTGTTTCTCAACCTAATGTGATCACTGCAGCTGACGTTGAAAAGATGGCCAAGGATTCAATTGTTTTCGCACTGGCAAACCCTGACCCAGAAATCAATCCAATTGAAGCGGCTAAATTTGCCAGGGTTGTGGCTACAGGACGCAGTGACTTTCCGAATCAAATTAACAACGTACTTGCATTCCCGGGAATTTTCCGTGGACTACTTGACAGCGGTGCAGTTGAGATAACCGACGAAGTCCTTATTGCTTCTGCAAAGGCGATCGCTGAGTGCGTCAGCGAAAAAGCTCTCTCACCCGTTTACATTGTCCCCAGTGTTTTCGACAGCAATGTTGCCCCCGCAGTCGCCTCAGCTGTCATCAAGGCAACTAAAGTCAACTGATCCAGTTACTAAAGCTTCTCAACAGGTGCGTAACGCAGCAACAGTCGCTTGACCCCCGAGGCGCCGAAGTCAATCGTTGCATCAGCACGGTCTCCACTTCCACCGGTTTCAACCACCGTGCCCATGCCGAATTTTTCATGGGTGACGCGGTCCCCTGCACTAAGTGAGATCGTGCTTGCGCTGACGCTTTTGCTGCCTCGGTGGAGCGAAGAATCCGATCCTGACCAACTGGTAGAACCAAAACTTGAACTCGTGGCGAACATTGGTGGAGCTTCACGTTCCCACTTCAGGTGCTGTTCTGGGATTTCATCGAGGAAACGGCTTTGCGGATTGGCTGACGGACTCCCCCACGAGGACCGGGTCAAGGAACGACTCAGGAACAAGCGCTGACGGGCACGGGTAATTCCTACATAAGCGAGCCGCCTTTCCTCCTCCAACTCACGCGCTTCACCCAGAGAGCGTGAATGGGGGAAGATTCCCTCTTCCATACCGGTAAGAAAAACGGTCGGGAATTCAAGTCCCTTGGCAGTATGCAGGGTCATCAGTGTGACGACACCCCCATGATCCTCGCCTTCTGGGATCGAATCGGCGTCGGCGACCAATGCGACGTTTTCCAAAAAGTCAATCAACGTTCCTTCAGGGTTGTCGACTAGGAAGGCTGCCGCAACCGACTCGAGTTCGGCAAGGTTTTCAATTCGACCTTCATCTTGTAAATCATTTGACGCTCTTAGTTCAGCGAGATAACCACTTTGTTCAATTGCCGCTTGAACAACCAGCGCTGGTTCGGTACCCGATTCAAATAGGGTCTGAAGCGCCTGCATCAACTCAACAAAACTTGCGATGGCACTGACCGAACGGGTAGCAAGTCCAGGCACGTCAGCCGCTCGCTGCAAGCTTTCAAAAAAGGTTATGCGTTCCCGTTCGGCGTAGGCGCCAATCATTGCTTCCGCGCGGTCACCGATCCCGCGCTTAGGCGTATTGAGAATTCGGCGCAGTGAGACCTCGTCCGCTGGGTTAACAATTGTGCGCAGATAGGCCAAAATATCTCGGACTTCTTTGCGTTCATAAAAGCGAACACCACCCACTACCTTGTAGGGCATTCCTGTTCGAATAAAAATCTCTTCAACCGCTCGCGACTGCGCATTAGTTCGATAAAACACAGCTGTGTCACCCGGCCGCGAAATTCCTTCATCGGACATCCGATCGATCTCACGGGCAATGAATGACGCTTCGTCATGTTCGTCATCTCCCACGTAAACCTTGATCAGGTCACCTTCACCCGAATCGGTCCACAAATTCTTAGCCCGGCGGGATGTGTTTTTCGCAATCACCGCATTGGCTGCACTCAGAATCGTTTGGGTCGAGCGATAGTTTTGTTCTAAGAGGATTGTGGTGGCATTGGGGTAGTCACGCTCGAATTCCTCAATATTACGAATCGTGGCGCCACGGAATGCGTAAATTGATTGATCGGCGTCACCAACCACGCACAATTCGCCCGGTGGCGGAGAATCAGGTGATGCTGCGATGGTCCCGACTAGTTCCTTGATCAACATGTACTGGGCGTGGTTGGTGTCCTGATACTCGTCAACCAAGATCTGGCGGAATCGGCGCCGATACATATTTGCCACCTCGGGGAAAAGTTGCAATAGGGCGACGGTTGACCCAATGAGGTCGTCAAAATCAAATGCGTTTGCTAAGGATAGGCGGTTTTGATATTCGCGGTAAATCTGAGCAATCACCGACTCAATTGCGGCATCCTTGTCAGAGGATAACTGGGTGTTTGTCAGAAAAGTTTCATGGTCAATTAGCTCATTTTTAGCTGATGAGATCCGAGAAAGAACCATGCGTGGGCGAGTATTCTTCGCATCGATGTTTAAATCGCGCAGGATTAAAGTGATGAGACGCAGTGAGTCTTGGGTGTCATAAATAGTGAAGTTGGATTTGACCCCGAGTCGGTGGGCCTCAGCGCGCAAAATACGCACGCATGCACTGTGAAATGTTGACACCCACATAGATCGACCAGCTGGGCCAACAATCTCGACGACTCGATCCTTCATCTCTGCAGCCGCTTTATTGGTGAATGTGATCGCGAGAATCTGTCCAGGGGTTGCATCCCCTGTGGCCAGCAAATGTGCGATTCGGCGGGTAAGAACCCTAGTTTTCCCTGACCCTGCACCAGCAACAATCAAAAGTGGGCTGCCCCGATGCTCAACCGCCGTACGCTGTGCAGGATTGAGATCTTCGAGTAATTGATCCCCTCGATGCGAGAATAACTGGGATTGGCTCGAATCAGACACTGATGCAGTCTAGGCCCCACCACCAACACGGGATTAAATGGTGAAAATCAACGCTTAATGTAACCAATCACGGTAACCCAAGCCTTGGTCGGAACGTTTGATGCAAGCGCAACGAGCCCCTTGTCCCCCACTTCAGCAACCACTATGGAGGTGGTCTTGCCTTTCGAGGTGATCGTTGCCGAACGTGATCCGTAGTCAACACCACCCACCGCATAAGCCGCTAGGCGCCCATCTGCGCCTTTCCCCTTAGTCTTGACGCGCAAGATAACCGCTGCCACATTTTTTCGTTTCTTGGGAACATCACCGATTCCCGTCGCTTTAGCCAGTTTCACCTCGGTGCCGTCAAATTGTGACTTAGTGAGTTTCTTTCCAGACATACCTCGAGCTTTCAGGGGAACGGCACTTATTTGGTATCCCAATACCTCTACTTTCACCTGTACCGATGGCTTTTTAGAGGCCGAAAGTTGTACTGTGCCCCCTACAACTGGGACAACCAAAATTGCGGTTCGAGTTTTTGCCTTTCTCACCTTGACGGTAGCCGCATTAACTTTCTCGTTAATTTGACCGATACGAAGTTTGCCCTTTTTCGTGGACTCGCTGGTCGTCACGGTGACGAGAGCACTCGTTGCCTCGGCCGGTAGCCCCGCAAGGGCCACAGTCCGAGTTTCACCGGGCTGAATAGCCCCTTGGCTTATCGACTCGTAACCGAGTTCGGCGCCAATACCAATGAACTCACCTTCTTCGGGTGCGGCACCGGGTGTCGGCAAAGTGGGAGAAGCCGGTGCCTCTGGTACTGGAGCAGGTGCGGTCGCAGGCCCGAATTCGGTCATTGGAGCCACCAGCGTGTCGCCGACCACTTCAGCTTTGTTTTCGACTTCAGTGCCATTGGGGTAATAACCTAAAACGTCCACGGTGACATCGGTGGCACCTGCGGTAGTAGCAATCGCAATAGTTCCATTAGCTGCAACAGGGATAATTGCATCCCCGGATGCGTCAGAGTTAATCGGCGCTTTAACCACGGGAACACTGGAACTCGCGCCTGGGGCCCACGCTCGCAAAGTTGTGGGTGCATTGGTGCCTAATGCAGAGACACGAACAAGAACTGCAGCAACTCCATCAGCGGGGACACCCCCGACACCCGTAACTTTCGCAAAGATTCTCTTGCTGTCACCATTCCAGCGATCCTGTTGCAAACGACAACGTTCTTTTATTCCAGTGACTGATCGAGTCCCGACAACACGAACTTGATCAACGGCAACGACTCCACCGACTCGAGTAGCTGGAGCGCCACCCGCTGAAGATTTATCTCGTGGGCAAAATGGAGCGCTAAATGGAGTGCCGTCCCAAAAGGAACTTCGACCTGATGCGCCATCCCATGTCAGCGAGATGTGAATGTGATTGCGGTGACAGGTGTTGTCCGACCCTTTTTCCGGCTTTGCGAAACAGCCTTTGAGTTCGGTCCACCCTTTCTTAATGTCGTAACCACGCCAAATGCGGTCATTCCAACCGATGTACATAACACCAAGTCGAATTGCATTGCCGTATTCAACTCCAAATTGATCCGGTCCCATTAGCCAATTGAGAAACGCTTCCGCTTCTGCGCGATCCTGTGCGTATCGCACATTGACCATCCAGTCAATTGCGCGACCTTCTTTGTGCTCACTTTGGCCACCGACTCCGCAGTCACGCGGGATCCAAACCACTTCATCTTGACCGTACGTTGCCTTTATCAAGTCAGCAAAGCGCTGGGTTCCTGGTTTTGCAACCGGGTCGCACTGTGCCTGTCCCTCATATTCGGGGTGAATGTCGTACTCAGCAGGCAGCGCAACCGGGGCTCCAGCGGGTACCGGTGCAGCAGGCAAGCCGACACCAGGCTCGGGTGCCCCGGCCAAAACGCCGGTCCAGTTGGTTGATTGCCATCCGCTGCCATCTGCTGTTGCAGGACTGGCCTGCAGAATTAAGGCACTCGCGAATACGAAAATTCCGCCACCGCGCAGAAGCGCACGCAAGGAAGGCAGGGCAGGACGCCCTGTATTGTGGGGAAGCACATGCATACTCTGACACGAAAGTGACGCATGTGACTAATCCACACGAGTAAGAACAGGCATGTAATTCATAAATTATGCAAAATTAACGATTTATTGAAGGAATTTGATGGAAATCGAGCGCATTCTGGTAGTCACAGCCCATCCTGACGACGTCGATTTCGGCGCGGGAGGCACTGTTCGCAAGTGGACGCAGGCTGGAATATCCGTCAGTTACTGCATTTGCACCAACGGCGATGCCGGAGGGGCCGACCGGGATGTTCCCCGTAGCGAGATTCCTAAGATTCGCCAGGCAGAGCAGCGGGCCGCCGGTGAAGCCCTTGGTGTCACAGACATTCACTTTTTGGGTTACCAAGATGGCGACCTGCAAGTGACTCAGGACTTACGCAGGGATATCAGTCGGGTGATTCGCCAAGTTCGACCCCAACGCGTCCTGATTCAATCACCCGAACGAAATTGGGATCGTATTTATTCGGCTCACCCGGATCACCTTGCTGCCGGTGAAGCCGCGATTTATTCGGTTTACCCTGATTCCCGTAATCCATTTGCCCACCCGGTCCTGCTCGATACGGAGGGGCTTGACGCTTGGAGTGTCGAGGAAGTGTGGGTAATGGGTGCACCTGAGGTCAATCATTATGAAGACGTCACCGAAATGCTGCCGCACAAACTTGCGGCCCTACAATCCCATGAATCACAAACCGGTCACATGGAAGACCTTGAAGGACGCATTCGGACGTGGATGAGCGCCACCGCAATTGATGCAGGGTTCGGCCCCGATGCACTCGCCGAAAGTTTCCGGGTAGTTAATACTGCGTGAAGCACTTAGTTATTGAACGTTTAGCTCCAGAGCACAGCGATAAAGATATTAGCGATGCTCAGCGCGCCAATGGCTCCCCACAATGCAACCTGCGGCGGGGTTTTCTTGCGACCGATGAACGCCAAGACCGTTACGACCAGCACGATTACAAGTTTCACTGCAATCTTTGTCGTGTCTACTGCGCCGTCGACCGTCCCACTTTCCACCATGCCTACCAAAATGACTCCGGTGACAAGTTGAGTGAGCGCGCCATGAAACATCGCAGCGTTAACGCCCTTTGTCGGGCTTGACATCTGCACAATAAATCCGCCAACCAAGCTGGCAAGACCGATGAAATGCAGTATTAGTACTAGGTTATAAATGAAATCCATGAACCCACACTAACGGTTGGCCCAGATATTCAACCTAGCTATTCCCACTCAATTGTTCCCGGTGGTTTGCTGGTGACGTCCAGGGTCACCCGATTCACTTCAGCGACTTCATTGGTGATCCGATTGGAAATTTTTGCAATCAAGTCGTACGGCAATCGGGACCAGTCCGCCGTCATTGCATCTTCACTTGATACCGGTCGAAGTACGACTGGGTGGCCGTAGGTACGGCCATCGCCTTGCACACCGACACTTCGCACGTCAGCCAAAAGTACGACAGGGAATTGCCAAACATCGCGATCTAGGCCAGCCGCGGTGAGCTCCTCACGAGCAATAAGGTCCGCTCGGCGCAAGATCTCCAAGCGTTCTTCATTGACAGCACCGATAATGCGGATCGCTAAACCTGGTCCGGGGAAGGGGTGGCGCCACACAATTTCCGGTGGTAGCCCAAGATCTAAGCCCACCTGGCGAACTTCGTCCTTGAATAGGGTGCGTAGCGGCTCGACCAGAGTAAATTCCAAATCTTCTGGCAAGCCGCCAACATTGTGGTGACTTTTAATGTTGGCGGTGCCTGCGCCACCTCCGGATTCAACCACGTCGGGGTAGAGGGTTCCTTGCACAAGGAATTCCACTTTTTTACCGGTGCTTCCAGCTTGTTCAACAACGCGTGCGGCCGCGTCTTCAAAGACCCGGATGAATTCGCGACCAATAATTTTCCGCTTGGTTTCCGGATCGGAGACATCGGCAAGCGCGTCAAGGAACCTCTTTTTTGCATCAACAACAACCAACTTGATACCGGTTGCTGCAACATAGTCACGCTCAACCTGCTCTGCTTCACCTGCTCGCAGCAATCCGTGATCGACAAACACGCAGGTCAGTTGATCCCCTACCGCCTTATGAACTAAAGCAGCAGCAACGGCCGAGTCAACTCCGCCAGAAAGTCCACAAATCACTTCCGACTCCCCGATCTGAGCAGAGATTTGGGCAACCTGTTCCTCGATGACATTGGACATGGTCCAACTTTGTTCACACCCTGCAACGCGAATTAAAAAATTGGAAAGAACCTTCTGGCCAAACTGCGAGTGCATAACTTCAGGGTGGAACTGGACGCCCGCACGTGAATGCTCAAGATCCTCAAAGCCAGCAACAGGTGCACCGGCTGAGACCGCACAAACACTAAAACCTTCGGGTGCTGAGTTGACCGCGTCCCCGTGACTCATCCAGACTGAGATTGACTCCGGAACATCAGAAAAAATCTTTGCCGCCTTTGTTGTCAGTTCAGTGCGACCATATTCACTTGTACCGGTGTGCGCGACTTCCCCACCCAGTGACTTCGCCATTAATTGGAAGCCATAACAAATCCCGAAAATAGGAATCCCTAAATCGAAAATCTTTGAATCAAATGATGGAGCACCCGGAGCATAAACACTGGACGGGCCACCGCTGAGAATAATCGCCGACGGGGATTTTTCACTTATCTGCTGGGCAGTAATGCTGTGGGCAACAATCTCAGAATAGATGTTTTCCTCGCGTACACGTCGGGCGATTAATTGCGCATATTGGGCGCCGAAGTCAACAACGAGCACGGGTCCAGAAGGGTTCGCAGCCATTACCTAAGCGTAGTAGCGGGGCGGTTAACTACTGAATGCACCAAGAGCAAGGAATGCCATAACCAGCACGATGTAGATAGCCCCGCCAAAAACAAATGTCATGACCATAAATCTACGGGCCCAAAGAGCCGCCTTCACCGCTCCAATTTCATCACCATTCTCCAGCCGATTGCGAGCACTAAAGGCAAATGAGACCGCGACCACTCCCAGAGGCAGGAAGAAAAAGATTGCGCCGATCAGAGACGATCGAAGATACGTCTTTGGGGCGGAGTCCATTGCCTAACCATAATCACCAGGGTGAAGGGCTCGGATCCCAGACTCATCAAATGTGGGCTTCTATCGCCAACCGATTTTTTTCATCAGCCCCAGTGATGTGGTGAGGAGGTTCCCCCACGTTTGGTCACTGAGACCAAATGGTGGGCCAAAGCCCAATGCATTTTGGGTGGCAATTGTTTGCGACTCCGTGTACTGCACAATCCCAGCTAATCCATGCCTGCGACCAAGCCCTGATGCACCAAATCCACCCATGGGTGAGCCAAGGGTTGACCACGCTGTTGCATAGCCTTCATTGATGTTCACAGTCCCAGCGTTTAGTTGCTTGGCAATTGCCATTGCACGTTTCTTGTCCCGGGAAATCACACTCGCATTAAGTCCGTATTCGGAGTCATTAGCCAATTCGATCGCCTGGGCATCATTTGAATAACTGCTAACCGAAACGACGGGGCCAAAAGTTTCCTCACGACACACATTCATGTTTTCTGCGACACCCGTGAGAATTGTTGGTGCAATAGTTGCATCACCGCTGAGCTCACCACCCGTATGAACCGTGGCACCTTTTGCGCGCGCATCCGTGATAAAAGCCATGACTCGAGTTGCGTGAACAGGTGAAATGAGCGGGCCGTAGGACCCTCCCCAACCCACGGAGCCTTGATAGGTCATTGCCTGAGTTCTTCGGACAAAGGCGTCAAGGAATTCTTGTTCAATACTGCTGTGGACATAAAGTCGCTCAATACTTATGCAGAGTTGACCGGTGTTTCCAAAGCATGCGCGAGTTGCAATCTCCGCTGCTTTCTCAATGTCAGCGTCGGCGCGAATAATCATTGCATTCTTGCCGCCAAGTTCCAATGCTGAACCAATCAGGCGTTCACCACACTGAGCAGCAACGATTCGACCCACTTTGGTTGAACCTGTAAACATCAAGAATTCGACTTGATTGATTAATGGTGTTCCCAGTTGTACTCCATCGCCAATCACCGCACCGAAGAGTCCTTGTGGCAATCCTGCTTGGTAAAGCAAATCCATGACGTAGAGCGCAGTGACACTAGTGAGTGGATCCGGCTTGAGAACTACACCGTTACCTGCGAGTAGGGCTGGCAGCGCGTCGCTGACGGCAAGAGTGAGCGGGTAATTCCACGGGGCGATAATCCCGACCACACCCAATGGGACATGACGTTCAATTGCACTGATCAATAATGGAAAAGCCCCGGAGTGCCTTCGATCTTTGAGTGCACCAAGATGCCGAGCGTAATAGCGCGCATTCAGTGTTACGTCGAGTAACTCCTCATTTGCATCACGCCGGGGTTTGCCCGTCTCCCACTGAATAAGGTCAAGAAGTTCGCCTTTGTTGGCCAGCACTAGGTCATGAAAGGCCAAGATCACTCTTGCGCGCTCTCGCAATGAACGATTTGCCCAAGTTCGTTGGGCAGCTCTCGCTGCCTGCACGGCAGCTGTGACATCACTTTCGGTTGAAACATTTAGTGAATACAACTCTTGACCGTAAGGCGAACGGATGGTGACACTATCTTGTGAAGTGTTGTTTGGCAGTGCTACAACTCGGGACCAGTAATCAAGACCTTCAATTATGCCGGACATGATCAGGAGACGATCATTTCGATGCGCTGGAATTCCTTCAGGTCGCTATATCCCGTCGTGGCCATTGCCTTTCGCAATGCACCAACGAGGTTCATGGTGCCGTCGCCCGTTGTGGCTGGACCATTGAGAATTTGTTCTAAATTCCCCACCCGTTTCATTTGGTGACGCTCGCCACGCGGAAGGGTGGGGTGCCAAGCCTCTGAGCCCCAATGAGTACCGCCACCGGGTGAGTCCGTACCTCGTGAGAGAACCGAACCAATCATGGCTGCATCAGCGCCACAAGCAAATGCTTTGACGATGTCTCCGCTGTTGCCCATTGATCCATCTGCGATCACGTGTACGTACCGGCCACCTGATTCATCAAGGTAGTCACGTCGCGCTGAAGCAACATCGGAGATCGCGGTTGCCATGGGTACACGGACACCCAGAACTTCCGCTGTTGTGTGCGAAGAACCCCCACCAAAACCAACAAGTACGCCAGCAGCACCCGTACGCATCAGGTGCAACGCAGCCTGAGCGGTCGCGCAACCACCAACAATGACAGGGATGTCTAATTCATGAATAAAACTTTTAAGGTTAAGCGGTTCACCACTCGCGGCTACGTGTTCGGCCGAGACCGTTGTTCCTCGAATCACCAGAATTTCCGCACCGCTACTCGCGGCAATAGGGGCCAGCTCGGCCGTTCGCTGCGGTGATACTGCAACCGAGACTGTTATCCCGCTTTCTTTGAGCTGGGTGATTCGGTTCTTAATCAATTCGAGGTCGACCGGTTTATCCGAATACAACCGTTGAAGCAAGGCAGTTGCTTGCTCAGGGTCAACATTCGCTATTTCCCGCAGATAAAGGGTTGGATCCTCGTAGCGCCCCCATAGCCCTTCTAGGTTGAGCACGGCGAGTGCTCCATTGCGCGAAATGGTGACAGCGCTCTCCGGTGACACAACCGAATCCATTGGTGCTGCAATGAGTGGGGTCTCAAATTTGTAGGCGTCAATACTCCAGTTGGTTGACACCTCAGACGCATCGCGGGTGCGACGCTGAGGAGCAATTGCAACCTGATCAAATGAATAGCCTTGGCGGGCAGACTTGGTCCCACCAATTACAACTTCAACCATTATTACCGCCCCGAGTAGTTTGGTGCTTCGATTGTCATCTGGATGTCATGCGGATGGCTCTCACGTAATCCGGCTGCCGTGATTTGAACTAGTCGACCGTTCTCACCCAGTTCGGCCATCGTGTGTGCACCCGCATAACCCATTGCAGCTCGTAGGCCACCGACAAGTTGATGGGCGACAGCGCCAAGGGGCCCCCTGTACGAGACCATGCCTTCGATTCCTTCAGGAACCAGTTTGTCATCACTTAAGACGTCGTCCTGAGAATAACGGTCCTTTGAATAAGAACGTGCTTCCCCTCGGCTTTGCATTGCGCCAAGCGAGCCCATTCCGCGGTAGGACTTGAATTGTTTGCCATTTACAAAAACCACGTCACCGGGTGCTTCTTCACAACCTGCTAGGAGTGAACCCAACATGACGGTATTGGCTCCCGCCACAATTGCTTTGGCGATGTCTCCGCTGTATTGAATTCCACCATCGGCGATCACTGGGATACCTGCTGCTCTTGCCACAGAGGCCGCCTCCTCAATCGCAGTGATTTGTGGCACACCTACACCAGCGACAACCCTCGTTGTGCAGATAGAGCCCGGGCCGACCCCAACTTTGACCCCATCAGCGCCAGCGTCAATCAAGGCTTGGGCACCTTCTCGGGTTGCAATATTTCCCCCGACTACATCAACGATAAATTCTTTTTTAATTCGAGCAACCATGTCTAATACCGCTCGCGAGTGGCCGTGGGCCGTGTCAACTATGAGAAAGTCGACCCCCGCCGCCACGAGGGCTGTTGCCCGTTTAAACGAATCGTCACCGACGCCAATTGCTGCACCAACTACGAGTCGGCCAAGAGCATCTTTGGACGCATGTGGGTACTTATCGGCTTTGACAAAGTCTTTAACGGTGAAAAGTCCACGAAGCTTTCCATCCGCGTCGACTAGCGGTAGTTTTTCGACCTTTTTTGTTGCCAAAAGATTTAGTGCATCAATCGGCGCCACGCCAACCGGAGCCGTTACCAGTGGCATTGGAGTCATAACTTCACTAACCGGACGCGACATATTCTCTTCAAATCGCATATCTCGATTTGTCACAATTCCGACGAGGATCCCCTGTGGATCAACAACAGGCACACCGCTTATTCGGTAACGTCCACAAAGCCGATCAACATCAGCCAAAGTGTCGGTGGGTAGGCAGGTGACGGGGTCATGCACCATTCCCGCTTCACTGCGTTTGACGAGATCAACCTGTGCCGCTTGGGCCTCGATTGGCAAGTTCCGGTGGAGAACACCGACGCCGCCTTGACGGGCCATGGAAATCGCCATTCGTGATTCAGTCACAGTGTCCATCGCACTGGACACCAAAGGCATTTTTATGGAAATATTTTTGGTCACAAAAGCCGAAGTATCTACTTCACTCGGCACGACATCAGAGATTCCTGGTAACAACAGGACATCGTCAAAAGTGAGGCCCAAGAATGCAACCTTGCTCGTTCTTTCAACCACGGGGCCTCCTTGAAGATAAAGCCCTAGGTTAGTCGCTCACGACTTCACTGATGAGCGCGACCGCGGTCTCGAGATCACCGGCAACGTGGACGCCGCGAGGCGGTTCATTCATCCAGCCTGGGCCACCGATAACCATTCTGGGATTCGGGCGAAGGGAAGGTAATCGAGTTAGGTGGGCGCAATCCGCGGAATCTCGAATTTGGGACCATAAAAAGACGGCACGTGGGCCGGTTCGGGTCATTACATCTCCCAGACTTTCTAGGGGCATCCCCGCTCCTAAGTGCACGAAGCGAATTCCCTGCTCGGCCAACCCAGCACCCACGGCCCACAGCGGAAGTTGATGCGCATCACCGCTCACTGAGCCAAGTACGACCATTGCCCGAGAGGTTTCCACCGTGGCCTCATGGGCAAAGCGTGAAAACTCAGTCTGTATTGCGGTAGACAAAATGTGTTCAACTTCAATACCGCATTGGCGTAGCTCCCACATTTCACCGATACTTTTCAGGATGGGCAGAAGTAGTTCGTTCCATGTAGGAATTACGCCAATTTCGTTCAATGATTCTGAAATTATTGCTGCACATGCCACTTGGTCTAGGGCACTTGTCGATTTCGCGAGTCCACGTGCCCGGCGATCACACCCAGGGGTCGCCACAACATTGCCACCACCACTACGACCAACGGGAGCGTTTATTTGCTCATCCATATTGCGAGCATCCGGGAAGTCACTGTATTCACGACCCAGTGAGGCAGCCGCTGAGGCCGCGGGCGAATTCCCAGAGCGAATCAGAGCGGACATGTAGTCCAATCGCGCCAGATCCATTGGGGAATAGCGCCGATGCGTTCCACCATCACGCTGACTGGGGCCCACCCCGTATCGACGATCCCACGTTCGCAGGGTCGCCGGAGCAATGCCCAACCTGCGAGCCGCCACGGCCACACTGACGCTCATTTCGCCCTCGACCGGGTGCGATTGCGTAATAACGGGCTTTGGCACCACCCAAGTGTGGGGTATAAGTCCATATTTCGCATCTTGTGATTCAACTCACAGATTAAAATATTGACCAACCTATGAAACGCTTTGTATTATTCAGGTCAGGAACAAACGAGTATCAAGGAGTAGTCATGGCTGATGTATCCCGTCTCCCCGGCCCCAACGCCGACACTTGGGACTGGCAACTTCTTGGCCTTTGCCGTGGAGAAGACCCCAATATGTTCTTCCACCCCGAAGGCGAACGTGGACCCGCTCGTATCAATCGGGATGAATCCGCCAAAGCCGTTTGTGGGGCATGTCCGGTCAAGGTTCAGTGCGCCCAACATGCACTCGCAGTTCGTGAACCCTACGGAGTTTGGGGTGGCCTCACCGAAGACGAACGTGAAGAAATCTATGCCGGTCGCTTGAAAGCAAGTACTGCAGTGGGTAGTGAGATCAGCACCGCACCCATCGGGTTCCCCATGCAAATTGCTACCGCCTCATAATTTCACACAAGTAGGCGTGCTCAAAATTTAAAACAATAAAAAGGGTGGGGCCGCAATTGCGACCCCACCCTTTTACGTATAAAAATGTTTTGATTCAATATGCCGCTCACGAATTAGTGAGAGTGACCGTGGTGCCCATGTCCATTACCTGCATCTGGCTCTTCTTCGGCAGGCTTTTCAACAACAAGTACCTCTGTTGTAAGCAGCATGGCCGCAATTGAGGCGGCGTTCTGCAGCGCTGAGCGAGTTACTTTCACTGGGTCAATTACGCCCTGTGCAATAAGGTCACCGTACTCACCGGTTGCAGCATTCAGTCCGTGACCTGCTGGCATTTCAGCAACCTTGGCAACAACTACATAACCGTGCTCCCCTGCGTTTTCAGCAATCCATCGAAGTGGTTCTGATGTTGATTTGCGGACGATGGCAACACCGGTTGCTTCGTCACCGGTTTTTCCCAGATTGGAGTCAAGAACTTTTGCAGCCTGTACTAGTGCGGTTCCGCCACCGGAAACAATCCCCTCTTCAATGGCCGCACGAGTTGCCGAGACAGCGTCTTCGATTCGGTGCTTCTTCTCTTTGAGCTCAACTTCAGTGTGACCACCGACTTTGATTACAACAACACCGCCAACAATTTTAGCGAGGCGTTCTTGCAACTTCTCGCGATCCCAATCAGAATCTGAACGCTCAATTTCGCTCTTAATCTGTGCTACACGATCCGCGACAGCCTCAGGGCTGCCACCACCATCAACGACCGTGGTGTTGTCCTTGGAGACAACCACACGTCGAGCGGTACCAAGAACCTCTAGGCCAACCTGATCGAGCTTGAGGCCAATGTCTGCCGAAATAACCTGAGCACCCGTAAGAACTGCAAGGTCCTCGAGGATTGCCTTACGGCGATCACCGAACGCGGGGGCCTTAACCGCACAGGAAGCAAAGGTTCCGCGAATACGGTTCACGACGAGGGTTGAAAGCGCTTCGCCGTCGACATCTTCTGCAATGATCAATAGTGGCTTGCCTGTTTCAACAACTTTTTCTACCAATGGCAGGATCTCTGCTACCGAGGAGACTTTGCCTTGCACGAGGAGAAGACGTGGGTCTTCAAGGACAGCTTCCATGCTTTCCTGGTCAGTCACAAAATAAGGGGAGATGTAACCCTTGTCGAACTGCATCCCTTCGGTGAATTCCATCTCCATGGCGGTGGTGCTGGACTCTTCAACGGAAATAACGCCATCTTTTCCGACCTTGTCAAAGGCATCGGCAATGAGTTCACCAATTTCACGGTCCTGCGAAGAAATCGCTGCAACATTGGTGATTTCCTCTTTGCCGGAAACCTCACGAGCCATCTTCGCTAGTTCTTCGGTAACTGCTGCTACACCAGCATCCATTCCACGCTTGATTGCCATTGGAGCGGCGCCAGCAGCGACCTGCTTCAAACCTTCAGTGACCATGGCTTGTGCCAGAACGGTTGCCGTAGTGGTTCCATCACCTGCGATGTCGTTGGTCTTGGTCGCTACTTCTTTAGCGAGCTGGGCTCCCAAGTTTTCGTAGGGATCATCCAGTTCGATCTCGCGAGCAATTGTCACGCCGTCGTTCGTGATTGTCGGCGCTCCCCATTTCTTGTCGATCACGACATTGCGGCCCTTTGGACCGATGGTTACGCGGACTGCGTCAGCGAGTGCGTTAACTCCGCGCTCAAGGCTGCGACGAGCATCCTCATCAAATTCAATCATCTTTGCCATGTTGTCAATCCCTCAATCATGAAGTGGAGTCGTGCCGGAAAAAAACTTATGCTTGTACTTGCTGCTTGTCGATGAGCCCCACGCCTCCCGAAGGATTCGCGGGGCTCATCGAAACAAGAATTTGCTCTCAGATTTACTTTTTTACTTCTCGACAATGGCAAGCACGTCGCGAGCAGACAGCAACAGGTATTCCTGTCCGTCGTACTTCACTTCTGTGCCGCCGTACTTGCTGTAAATAACGATGTCGCCGACCTTGATATCCAAGGGAATGCGCTTGTCGCCATCTTCGTCGAAACGACCTGGTCCAACTGCGAGAACCTTGCCCTCTTGGGGCTTTTCCTTCGCGGTGTCAGGGATAACAAGTCCTGAGGCGGTTGTTTGCTCCGCTTCGAGGGTTTGTACCAAAATGCGATCTTCTAGGGGCTTAATGGAAACCGACACGGTTTATTCCTCCGGCTCGTGGGCACCAGCTACCTAAAGCTGGAGCGACTTACGAATATTTGGTCTTTAAGTTGGCACTCACATGGTGAGAGTGCCAAGTCAAAGGTTACGCAACAGTTAGCACTCTGTCAAACCGAGTGCCAGCCCATCGCCAATTCACCCCTAGGCTTGACCGATGTCCCACCTGCCCAGCGAAGTAGCAGCCCACAGAGTGGCTCCCCCGAGAGTGGTTCCGAGCGAGGAACTCATTTCTCGAGCGCGGACCGCATTGGAGCAACCCGGAGCAAATGAACTCAATGTGATCACCTCACTTCGGGCCCAGGGGCATGGATCGGATTTTGTGCGGCTGGCACTCGAACAGGTGGAACTGCGCGAAAGGGCCTTGGTAATCTGGAAGTCAAGCGGTAGGCAGCGCCTGAATTGGTATTTCACACGGGACGGACTTGAGGCCGCCAGTCACCCGCTGGTCGCGGCATTTCATGCCGAAATAATTTCCCACAGCGACGCCACGGCGGTTGTTGACCTCACCGCTGGACTTGGTAGTGACAGCGCCGCCTTCATTAACGCCGGACTCAACGCCATCACCGTAGAACGAGATCCCGATACGGCTGCCTTGTTGGCCCACAACCTTCCCGACGCAAAGGTCTTGATCAACGACTCCACACTGCTTGACCTCAAACAATGGGATCCAATCGACACCGCAATCTTTATCGATCCTGCTCGGCGAGGAACTTCACGCTCACTCGACGGTGCCCGCGCACTCCCCGAACGCGACCCAGAGCGATGGTCACCACCAATATCTTTCGTCAAAGAAATTGCCAAGAATTTTCGCGTTTTCGTGAAAACTGCCCCCGCATTTAGTCCACCAGAAGGTTGGGCACAGTTTGTCATCAGTCTTGATGCAAACGTTGTAGAAATGTTCACGACAAATTCGACAACAGGAACTTACGCGGTCATGATCAATTCAGAAACTGAAGACACCAGCGTCATTACCCAAAATTCGGGACCGCTCAAACAAATGCCTGCAGAAATCAGTGCCGAAGGCTTTCTCTATGAACTAGACCCGGCAATCACCCGTGCCGGGCTCGGCCCGCAGGTAGCCAGCGAGCTTGGTTTGACACCCGTCGGCGCAAAGAACATCTGGCTTTTTGGTGCATCAACTCCCTTTGCGCACGCCCGGTCGTACCGAGTCCATGACACATTTCCCGTCAGAGAGATCAAGTCACGCGTGAAGCACCTTCCCGGAATAGCGTTGAAAACAAAAGACGGCAAGCATGAACAAAAAACCTTAAGAAAGACATGCGCTAAGCCCGATCACAATGAATGGGCAGTCGTAATCTTGGGGAGCGGTACTAGCGAGCAGGCTGTGTTAGTCCAGCGCGAACACTAAATTTTGGGGAACTGAGCATTGTGGGAACATTATTTACCCGCGGAAGGTAATCATCTAGATTTGCTGGTTCAAGGCCAGCCTCGCGAATCTTTTTCACTGCAAGTTTCAAATCTTTCTTCAGTGACTTAGAAAAGTGCATCAGAACAATTGACCCTGGTCGCAACTTTGAATCGGCATAAGAAATTTTTCCGTTGCCAACCGAAGCATCCCACATCACTATTTGTTGAATGCCACATTTCTCACCCATCTTGCGGACTGCTTGGGAATCCTGCCCCGCTCCATATGGAGGTCGGAGCATCCAGGGGTACCAGTCATATTGTTTTCCGAAACGTTTTTGAACGTAGCAGATTTCGTGATTCAGGTCAGTTGATTTCTTAGCAAATGAGGCATGCGTGGCTGAGTGGTTTTGTACGGAACCCCACTGCGTGAATTCATTAAAATACTCCATGGAATTCTTGATGGTCCATGCTGAAAGAAATGCCGTGATAGGCAGCTTGTTTGCTTTAACGTAGGCCAACGAATTTTCCGTCTTATAAATTCCATCGTCGATGGTAATGAAGGCGACCTTATCCTTAGTTTTAATTCGGTATACAGATTTGGGGATTTGAACATTCTGGCGTGCGGGGACCACCGTCTCAACATTATTTTCAGTTGCATGTGAACCCATCTGTACACCCAGAAGAGAAGCAAAAAGCAGAATTCCTCCGGTGAATGCAGCAATACCCCTGCGCATTTCCCCTCCCTTCTCTATCGCAAAATATTTCACGTGGCCTAATCACACGCGTCACAGGAGTTTAACCCCAAAACCCTAATTGAAGCCAGCCCACGTTTGGGAATCTAGAAGAGAACCTCGCTAACCGCCAGGGTTGAGGTGGCCGGGAAATCGACAGGTGAAGGTGCAGCCCCCGCTCGGAGAAGGTGAGACCCCAATGCTGCAACCATGGCTCCATTGTCGGTGCACAAAGCTGGACTGGGCACCCGGAGTTCAATTCCGGCGAGAGCACAACGTTCGGCAGCGAGTGCTCGCAACCGAGAATTTGCCGCAACTCCCCCTGCAATCACCAAGTGAGGTGCATTTTGATCCACGGCTGCGGAAATGGCCTTACTCGTCAGAATGTCCGCTATTGCCTCCTGAACCGAAGCAGCGACATCAGGTACTGAAATCGCGTTACCAAGCCTTTGCTGCTCTTTAACCCAACGAGCCACCGCAGTTTTTAATCCTGAGAAGGAGAAATTGAAGGCATGGGCTGGATCGGTGCGCAGAGCTCGAGGGAAATCAATCGCATTGGGATCCCCGTTTTGCGCGGCTTGGTCAATCATGGGACCCCCTGGAAATGGCAATCCAAGGAGGCGTGCAACTTTGTCGAATGCCTCGCCGGCAGCGTCATCCAAAGTTTGACCAAGGGAGGTGAAGTCACCATTAACCACTTTGATTAACGATGAATGCCCGCCAGAAACCAGCAATCCAATAACCGGCTCGGGTAAAGGTCCATGCTCAAGCTCGTCGACCATTACGTGTGCAGCTAGGTGGTTCACTCCATAAATGGGTTTACCAAGTCCCAATGCCAGTGCTTTTGCCGATGCAACTCCAACAATTAGCGCACCAACCAAACCCGGGCCCGCCGTCACCGCAATGGCATCGATGTCTGAGAGTGAAACCCCAGCCTGGGAGCAAGCAAGTTCAATGGTTGGCAACATTGCTTCTAAATGCGCGCGGCTAGCAACTTCAGGAACTACTCCGCCGAAGCGGGCATGTAATTCAACACTCGATGCCAAGGCATTGGACAGTAACTCCCTGCCGCGAACAATTCCAACTCCCGTTTCATCACAGGAAGTCTCAATTCCCAATACCAGAGGTTCATTGATCCTCATGATCGATTTTCACGTTCATCGCGACGCAAAACCAAAGCATCGGTTCCATCAGGATAGTAATTTACTCGCTTACTGATTTCCTTAAAACCAAACAATGAATACAGTGAAAGGGCTGCCGAGTTGTTTTCGCGCACTTCAAGAAAAATGAAGATCACCCCCAATTCCACCGACAGGTCAACTAGATGGCCCAAGAGTTTACGACCTATTCCATGACCTTGGAATTGTTCACCAACCGCGATGGTCTGAATGTCAGCATCACTTCCCGCAACACTCAGACCGGCATATCCGCAAAGCACCCCAGAACACTCACAAACAACATAATGATTGTGCGGTTGGGCTAGCTCGCGCCACCATTGATCCGTTGACCACGCATCAAGGGGAAAAAGGTCACGCTCAAGTTTGTCAATCTCAGGAATATCCCACCAGCGCAAAGGACGAATTTCAATTGATGAAGTCTTCACAACTGCACCCGCACACTCGGCTGAGCATCAGCTTCTCGTAAATACATGGGAGTCACATCCAATTGATCGCCGCGTAACGCACACGCGGCCACATCAATTGCGTGCGGCAAAACGTCTGCCACCAACGAAATTCTTGATTCGAGTACCAACTCCCGGACAACCTCCGTAAGACCAACATTGGGCCCAAATAATCTTTTACCGCCGCTATCAAATTTTGCCCAGTAATACTCCTTACGGCGGGCATCGGTTGCTGCGATGAATTCGTCACTAGGGGAAACTAGTTCCTGTCGAATAATTGCATTAGCAACAGCATCGAGTGAACAGACTCCGACAACCGGTACTGACCAAGCTGCGGACAATCCTTGGGCAAATGCAATCCCAACACGCAATCCCGTGTATGGCCCCGGACCCACACCACAAGCAATCAAGTCGGGTAGCGAACTCAGATCTAATTCCAGTTCGGTGAACAATGCTCCAATCGCCTCCACGTGACCACGGGCATCAGTGTGACTGGCCATAGAGATCACGGTGCCAGAATCCACCAAGGCAATTGAAGTCAATTCCGTGGACGTATCAATTGCCAGGATTTTCATTTGACCACTGATTCAACGCGACGAAGAAACGCGTCGCCTGATGGTGGGTAGGAAGTGAAGTGAATTTCACGCCCAGTCTCGGATTCCGAATCTATCCGCATTTCAACAACCGTCTCACCAAATTCGCCTGCCCACGGGCCACCCCACTCAACCAATGTCAGTGCGTTTTCGGCATCGATTTCTGACCACAGATCCAAAAGTTGATCAACCGCACTCACGCGATACACATCAAGGTGCAATAGTCCCAGTGATCCAACTGACGGGTACGACTTACTCATGACAAAAGTTGGACTGGTCACGGGTTCGGTAATTCCCAGTCCCCGTGCAACACCCTGGGCAAAAGTGGTTTTACCGGCACCCAAATCACCTGTGAGAATCAAGACGTCACCGCCACGAGCAACCGCAGCGATTGATACGCCAAGGGATTGCATTTGTTCTGCAGTCTCAATTCTCATGCTGGTCATGTCTTTCAATTACCCTGTCAACAAATCCAGTGAGAAGTTCATTTACTTCCACATGGCGCTCAATTGTCACCATGTGACCGCTCTCCGCGAGCACAACTAACTCAGCACCGGGAACGCATTCAATGATGGCCTCACTCAGTGCCGGTGGGGTCAATCGATCAGATTCACCGACAATCACCAAAGTCTCTACTTGCTGCAGCGGCTCGAGGGAACTGAGTTTGTCGTGCTCGTAAATATTTGGTAGAAAGTCAACCAAGATATTGAAATTCGTTGACGAGACCATGTCAGCAACAAATTCACCCGCATGAACTGGGGCAACCGATCCAAATGAGTACAGGCGCGTCAGCAGCAGTCCTAGGTCGGTTTTGCTCCAGCGCGAGTGGGAAAGTGCGGTTCCGCCTTTGGCCACGATAGAAGCAACGCCAGGGACCAGCCCTTGCACAACTCGAGAGATCGGTGCGGGCAAACCCAAGGTTGAAGCACCAACAGCACTGGCAGCGCTAGAGATCAACCCAACACCAATTACTTGAGTGCCGAAGAGTTCTGGGTGCTGCTGCACCAATGCCAGAATTGACATTCCACCCATTGAGTGCCCGATCAGAATCACCGTATCTTGTGGTGCAACCTGATTGATCACCGAATACACATCACGTCCAAGTTGATCAATGCTGTGATCTCGGGTTTGTGCATCAGCGACATAGGTGGACTCCCCGTGCCCCCTCTGGTCATAGAAAACCAATGTTGCACGATCACGTAAGGCCAAACGCTGGTAGTACCACGAGTTGCGGTTCAACGCGAAGCCATGGGGCATGATGATTGTGACTCGTGATCCAGGCAGCCGATCAACTTCACCTGCGAGCACCGCACCGTCGGAGGTAAAAACCTCAAATGGCTCGCCATGTAAGGAATAGAACTCCGTCAAATCAGTATCCCGATCCGGGGTAGCGCTGAATCGCATAACCAAACGCTCTGCGGCTGCACCTGCAGCGGCCCCGAGAGCCACGGCGCCGAGTGAGAGAACGGCGCGTCCAGCTACTTTGCCAAAATCTACAGCCACCTGCCCACCTCACCGCCCATCGTCAAAGGAATAAGAATCAAACTACCAATGAAGCAAAAAAACTCACACGTGAACCCGCGGGATTCGCGATCCGAGCCGAGTGACTATCTCGTATCCGATACTCCCACTAAGTTCGCCCCACTGATCCGCTGTTAATTCGCCGTGTCCTCCCGGTCCGAATAAGTACACCTCACTGCCTTCGGAAACGTCAGCAGCAGAATCTGTTGTGTCAATCAGGAATTGGTCCATAGCAATTGTTCCCACCTGAGCCATTAATTCCCCCGCAACACAAACAGCCACGCGGTTGCTTGCACTGCGTGGAATTCCATCGCCATAACCCAACGGCACCAGGCCAAGTTGGCAATCCCGGGTCGCGATCCATGTGTGCATGTAGGACACTCCCGCCCCAGCAGGCACCGATTTCACCGCACTAAGTCGTGCAATGAGCGTCATGGCCGGCACCAAATTCAATTCACTTGAACTCGCCCGCGCCACATTCGGTGAGAGCCCATACATGCCAATGCCTGCGCGAACAAGATTAAATCGAGAATCAGGATGCCACAAGGCTCCCGCAGTATTGGCAAGGTGAATCACCTCAGGTTCAATTCCCACCGCTTCAAAATCTGCAAGTGCCAACTTGAAGACCGCGCGCTGGGCAGAAACTGATTCATGGGCAATTTCAGGGTCCACATGATCAGCACTCGCTAAGTGACTCCACACGCCGCGCACACCGATTACGCCCTCCGCAACCAATGCTCTCAAATCAGTGAGCAATGGACCCAGTTCATTAATAGGTATACCGTTCCGATTCAAACCCGTATCAATCTTCACATGAATATTCGCGCACTTCCCCAAACTGCGAGCCGCGACCGCAATCTCTTCTAATTCACGGGAGTTCGAAACAGAAAGATCAACATCGACTTCAACACAGGCGACAAGGTCAGGATCCCCTGGCGTACTCAGCCAACTCAGTAGATTCCCGCGATCTCCTGCAGCCCGCAAAGCCAGCGCTTCGCAGGGGAGAGCGACCCCCAACCAAGTGACTCCATGCGCGCGAAGCAACGGGGCAACGAAATCAGCCCCGTGTCCATATGCATCTGCTTTAACAACAGCCATCACTTGGACGCCGGCAATCCCCCGAATGGTGTCGTAATTATGCAGGATCGAATCGCCACTAACATTTGCCCAAGCCCGGGCATTAGGCATAGCAACAGAATTAGACGTCACGCAGCACCATGCCCGTCATACCCACCATATTGCCAATATCAACAGCCGTGGGATTCTCCGATTGAGCCTCTGCAATTCGTCCGGCCCGGGAGTGAATCCACACACCTGCCGCAACAATTGCCAAGGCGTCACCACTATCAAGATCGCTGCCCGCGAGCAGCCCGCCAATAATTCCGGTCAGTACATCACCTGATCCAGCGGTGCCCATTGCTGGACTTGCCTCAATGTCGACAAATGCGCGGCCATCAGGACCAACCACCAGAGTTCGTGGACCCTTCGCCACCACAATTACATTTAATTCACGGGCAGCCGCGCGCACCGAATCAAGGTCGAAACCAACCAACCTTGGAAACAATTGCCGAAACTCACCCACGTGCGGGGTTATTACCGTCACCCCCGAGCGCGAGGCAACCGCGGCACGCAAATCAACTGAGTCCGCAACATCACTGAGTGCGCCAGCGTCAAGAACTACCGGCAACCCATCGCGGAGAACCCAGGTCAAGAAATCGTATTCAGCCTCGCGACCTGAAAACCCCGGACCAACCGCCCACCCCGTGATTCGTGGTGAATCGGAATCAATTGAAACAACGTTGGGCAATGACTCCAGTACCACTGAACGGTCAACGAATCCCGCACGGAACATGACCATGCCAACGCCACTGTGCTGCGCGCCTAAGACGCTAAGCATCGCCGCGCCGGGATAACTTGGTGACCCCGCAGCAATTCCTACGACTCCCCGGGAATACTTGTAGGAATCAAAACTCAGGGCCGGCACTAACTCAGCTACCTCATGATCCCCCAATATTTGCAATACCGGATCAGAATCAAATTCCAGATCTAAATCAACCACTTGAATCGCACCAACAAATGCAGCACCGGGAGCGAGTACCAAGCCAGGCTTAAGCGCACCAAAAGTAAATGTCACGTCGGCGTGAATACAAGCTTCGACCTCACAATCACCCGTGTCGGCATTCACCCCACTTGGAATGTCAACGGCGACAACGAGTGGTGACAAATTAATAAAACGCGCAAGTTCGATATCAACTGGTCGCGAACTACCCAGCCCTGCAATCCCGTCAAGCACTAAATCGAATTCACCTACCAATGAATCGATCACACGAGCACCAGCAGCACGAGCCTCGACAAAACCCGCCTCATGGAACACACCTGGTACAACACAATAAATTCGTACGCGAACACCGCGTCGCGCCAGTAACGCCCCGGCAAAAAGTGCATCCCCGCCGTTATTGCCAGGACCGACAACAACTAAGACTGATGTGCCATAAACACGACCAAAGGTCTCTCGCAATAAATCAGCGCAACCAACCCCGAGCGCGAATGCGGCACGTTGCATGAGCGAACCCGGAGCCGTCACCAAAAATGCTCGCTCCTCAGCGGCCCGGATCTGCGCAACCGCAAATACTGGTAAACCAAGATCGTTGGACACCAGAGGCGGAATCATCGAACTACTCAACCGTTACGGACTTGGCAAGGTTGCGAGGCTGATCAACGTCATGACCCTTTTCTCTGGCCATCTCGCAGGCAAAAATTTGCAGAGGCACAACCGCTACGAGTGGTTGCATCAGAGTGGGGACAGCAGGGATACGAATAATGTGATCCGCGAAGGGAACAATACTTTCGTCACCCTCTTCAGCGATTGCAATCACTTTGGCTCCGCGAGCACGCACCTCTTGGATATTCGACACCATCTTGTCGTGCAAAACCGCACGGCCCTTGGGTGAAGGAACAATCACAATCACGGGAATTCCCTCTTCAATCAAAGCTATAGGCCCGTGCTTGAGTTCCCCTGCAGGGAAACCTTCAGCGTGCATGTAGGCCAACTCCTTGAGTTTCAGTGCCCCCTCAAGGGCAACCGGGTAACCAACGTGGCGTCCAAGAAATAGAACCGAACGAGCAGATGCAAGGGAGCGGGCAAGTTCACGAACAGGTTCTGCTGTATCCAGTACGAGGTCAACCTGTCGAGGCATATCGCCAAGATCCTCGAGAATCGCTCGAATTTCGTCCTCGAACATGACCCCACGAACTTGAGCCAGAAACAAACCAACCAAATAGGTTGCCGTAATTTGGGTGAGAAATGCCTTAGTACTGGCAACGGCGATTTCCGGTCCGGCGTAGGTGTAAATCACAGCGTCAGATTCACGGGGAATTGTTGATCCGACCGTATTGCAAATAGCCAGTGTGCGAGCACCCTGCGACTTGGCATATCGCAGTGCCATCAAGGTATCCATAGTTTCACCTGATTGCGAAATAGCAATAACCAGCGAGTCAGGACCAACGATTGGATCCCGATAGCGGAATTCACTCGCCAGTTCGACATCAACAGGAAGGTGCGTCCAATGCTCAATTGCGTATTTGGCCACCATTCCAGCGTGCGCTGCAGTTCCGCAGGCAATCACAATTACCTTATTAATGTGCTGCAATACTGCAGGGTCAATACTGAGTTCATCCAATTTGATCCGCTGATTCTCATCGATGCGACCAAGGAGTGAATCTGCAACAGCCTTCGGCTGCTCTGAGATCTCTTTCAACATGAACAGGTCAAATCCACCTTTTTCAGCAGCGGATGCATCCCAATCAATCGTGAAAGGTTTTGGTTGCACGACTTTCCCAGTGAAATCGGTGACAACAACGGAGTCCGCTTTCATGATCACAATTTGATCTTGGCCTAGTTCCAGTGCTGAACGGGTATGGGCAACGAATGCGCTGACATCTGATGCCAAGAAATTACCACCTTCACCCAGTCCTACAACAAGTGGTGAATTTCGGCGAGCACCCACCACAAGATCCGGTTGCTCCCGATCAATCACTACCAAGGTGAAAGCGCCTTGAAGTTGGGAGCACACCGCCTGCATTGCCAGTGGTAAGGAGTTACCAACATCAGGTAGTGCCCGCGCCATCATGTGGGCAACGACTTCAGTGTCGGTTTCAGACTCAAGCAAAATTCCTGAAGTTTCAAGTTCAGTGCGCAATACCTGAAAGTTTTCAATGATTCCGTTATGGATCACGGCAATCCGTTGATCTGAACTTACGTGGGGGTGGGCATTACGATCGGTTGGGCCTCCGTGGGTTGCCCAGCGAGTGTGACCAATTCCTGTGGTGGAACCTGGCATTGGGTCTTGGCCAAGGAGAAGTTCCAGATTTCCGAGTTTTCCTGCCTTCTTGCGTACTTCCAGAGTGCCGTCAGCGATTACCGCAACCCCTGCTGAGTCATAGCCTCGATACTCCATTCGACGCAGCCCTTCGACAATGATTTCAAGGGCCTGCTTCTCACCGACGTATCCAACGATTCCGCACACTGACTCAGCCTACCGCCGCGGCTATTCTCAACATACGTCATAGAGATCAGTAGCCAGTTTCCCTTTTGGGCTCATATTTGAGTCGGAATTCATAGCGGACTAGTTCAGGGCAAGTTCAGCGACAATTACCCGTGCCAACTGCTCGGCAACCTCTTGAGCCCAAGCCTGGCTCTCCGCTTCAACCATGACTCGAATTACCGGCTCGGTCCCCGATGGGCGAAGGAGAATACGGCCACTTCCCTGCAGGGCCGACTGAAGGAGTTCAAGTTCGGCACTGACCCGTGCATTTGTGCCGAGTGCATTGCGATCGACACCATCGACATTAATGAGCACCTGAGGCAACTTGGTGACGACGCCGGCGAGCTCGGCCAAAGTCTTTCCGCTCCGGCGGACGCGTTCCAATAAATGCAAGGCGGTCAAAACACCGTCACCGGTCGTTCCAAACTCGCTCATAACGACGTGCCCGCTTTGCTCACCACCAAGAACAAAACCATTTTCACGCATGGATTCCAAAACGTACCGGTCACCAACCGCTGTTGCAATCACCGCGATTCCTGCTGCATCCATTGCTTGGTTGAAACCAAGATTTGCCATCACCGTTGACACCACCGTGTCATGAACCAAAGTGCCAGAAGCGGCCATCGAGATTGCAAGGATCCCCAGAATGTGGTCACCGTCGACGTCATTGCCAAATGCGTCAATTGCTAGGCACCGGTCTGCATCCCCATCGAAAGCAATTCCTGCGTCAGCACCATGCTCAACGACGGCGACTCGAAGGTCGTCAAGGTGAGTACTCCCGCAACCCTCGTTAATGTTTAATCCATTGGGTGCAGCATGGATGGCAATAACTTCGGCGCCAGCACGACGCAACGCCTCTGGCCCAACAACACTGGCCGAACCATTCGCACAATCAACAACGACTTTCAGATCGGAGAGTGGTGTCTCGGAATTGAGAGTGGAAAGTAAGTGGGAAACAAATAGATCAGCTGCACTGGCATCACTCACAACTCGACCCACATCACTGCCGACGGGTCGCTCCCAGGGCTCACGCATTCGGTTTTCAATCGCGATTTCCAAAGCGTCGTCGAGTTTGACGCCACCTTTAGCAAAGAACTTTATGCCGTTATCCGGCATTGGGTTGTGAGAGGCCGAGAGCATAACCCCAAGGTCTGCATTCGTGGATGCAACTAAATAGGCAATCGCTGGAGTCGGGAGCGCTCCAACAAGAGTTACGTCAATGCCTGCGCTAGCAAGACCCGCGACAACCGCGGCCTCAAGGAACTCCCCTGAAGCTCGCGTGTCACGACCAACAATTGCTCTGGGGCGGTGACCTGCGAATTCACCTGAATCGGCCAGAACGTGCGCGGCTGCAACTGAAAGATCCAATGCCAATTCGGCAGTTAGATCCCTATTTGCTAGACCGCGAACGCCATCTGTTCCAAATAGCCCCATGAAATTAGCCCCACAAAGTGGTGTGAGCCACTTCGACTACCGCTTGCTGTACTGCGAGGCCTTACGAGCCTTCTTCAGACCGTACTTCTTGCGCTCCTTGGCCCTTGGGTCACGAGTGAGGAATCCGGCTTTCTTCAAAATAGCGCGGTTGCCTTCTGTATCAATTCCATTGAGCGAACGAGCAATACCCAATCGAAGTGCGCCGGCTTGGCCGCTTGTGCCACCACCGTGGAGTCGGGCAATTACGTCGAATTGGCTTGGTGCACCAAGGGAGACGAATGGCTCGTTCACGATCTGCTGGTGAACCTTGTTCGGGAAGTAGGACGCGAG
>JAFMCP010000055.1 GCA_017857705.1 Candidatus Nanopelagicales bacterium | reverse complement strand
TCTTGATCCACAGTGAGGGTGCATAGATCCAATTGGGGTCACCCACACCGGTGTGTGGCTGGACAGCCCGATAGGTGCCGCCGTTGAAGGTCACCGTGTCACCCGCCCCGTAAGACCCTGTTGAGTTCCAGACCGATGCTGCCGGACTTGGCACCGGACTTGGCTGCGGAGCAATTACCGCCGCCGTGTCCAACTTGGTCCATAGGGATTGGGCCGTGATCCAATTCGGGTCGCCTACACCACGGTGTGTCTGAACAGCTTCGTATGAACTGCCGTTATGGGTGACGCGGTCTCCCTTGGTGTAGGCAGCGACCGCAGACCACGTTCCCGTTGCTGGCGTCACAGGCTCCACGACCACTGTGGCCTTTGTGGTGATGTTCAAGGTGTTGCTGGCTGGTGAAATGTTCCCCGCAACATCGATAGCGCGCACCACATAGCGGTAAGAACTCCCAGGCTGTAACCCAGAGTCAGTCAGTACAAGTTCATTCGTAGCACCGATCACCACACCATCACGTGACACCTGATAACCCGCTACAGCAACATTGTCCGTTGCCGCATTCCACATCAAATTCACACTCGACTCCGTAGCACCCATCGAATGCAAGTACGTAGGCGTCGAAGGGGCCATCGAGTCAGAAGGACCGCCAATTACGTTGACATCGATAACGTTGTAAAAGGCATTCACAGTGTTTGACACATCCCAAACCGCAAGAATTACGTGGTAGCCGGATCGATTTGAGGGTACAGAAATCGTGTGATCCGGATTTGTATTTGCTGGCGAACCATCATGGGTAACTTCACCGATGAGTTCGAACGCATCGCGGTTCAAAGGAGCATTAACATCCCAGCCTGGCTTGGTCATGTAATAGTGCCACTTTGCAGTGTTGTGTGGAGCGGTATACGTCCAATCAAAGCGCAATGGGCCCGCCGTGATGTCCGTCTTGGTCCATCGGGTTTGGCTCTGTTGATCAAGGTTGCCACCAAACTGGCCGCCTGCTGAAGCGATTTTCCCATCCACGGGTCCACCGGCCGGGAATCCTTTGAGGTACTCAAGACTTTGCGGCTCGTACGCGATTGCCCCGCAATTTGTGTTCTTCCCGAGTTTGCACATGATCGAACGGCTTTCAGGTGCATTGACATAGCCGTGTGCATTCGCAGGGACGGCAAAGGCCGCGCCTGCTAAAACTAATGCGAATGTAGATAGACCACTCAGCCCAAGTCGAACGATACGCATCATTTCTCCTCAATACATAAACCTGGATGTCAGTGTCGGATGGTTCCAACACGCGATGCGGATTTGACGCAGAGAATCTGTAAGTGGTTCCCATGCGATAGTGACGAAATAGACGTCTGCTCAGAAATCACAATGGTAATTTGACGCACACTAAACGTGTCAGTCAGTGGAGATTCTTATTCTCCCGCGCGGCACTCCCCGCAAACACCCCCGCCACAAATACTGCACCCGCCAAAACCGCAACCGTGATCGTAAGAAACAACGGCGGTCCATAAGCCCAAACAATGTCGACAGAAAACAGGTCGCTAAACCCACCCGAGTTACCCCCTTCAGTGGATGAGTAACGGTGTGCGTTCGTCCAGATCGCCAGACTGCTGGAAATCCAGAGTCCGACCGCGATCACAATTGCGGGGTTTCGTTGGATCTCAATGGGTTTTTTGACTCGCGCCGGAATCATCACGACGGTAATCAATACCGCGAAGAGTGGCAATAGGTATCGGGATTGCACAACTTCACCGACCGCAATTCCCTGTGTTTGCATGAAAACCAATGGGAAGCCAACAAAGGCCATAAAGGTAACAACGAGTACAACAACCTTATTCACCCACAGGTGCGAAAGCCCTACATATGCAATCGCACCGATCACTAGGAGACCGATGACAGAGATGAATGCAGGAAGCGGGGTGTCATTCCACCCAAGTGGCCAACCACCCACTATCCCTTGCACCAAATAAGGGAACTCAACGAAATTAGTCCACAATAAATTGGAGGTTTGTTCGGAAGTGCCCAAGTCTCCAGATGCTTGGATGGGGGTCACCAAGAAATACGTCACCGCACCGGCAACTGCCAACGCCAACACCAGTATCGAACCTGGGATGTTTCCCTTGACCCTGCGCCAACCTGCCACGATAAAAACAGCGACGGTGACCACACTGATAAAAGCGGCAGAATCAACACGTGAAGACATCGCCATGAGTGCACTGACACACAGCGCCACAGCGGTCAACCTCGTACCCCGGTGTCTCCATGAACTTCGATACAGCAATGCCAATCCAAATGCAAAGAAAAACAGTGTTCCGGAAATTGCCCATCCGCTGGGATTGGTGGAAGCAACTAGAAACATCCCTAACGGAATGAACGTGACAGCAATAGCTATCAATGTTGCCTGGCGAATTCCATTGGGAACAACACGAATCAGCGCCGCCATGAGAGCCGACACCACCAACACACTGAAAAGACGCATGAGGTAAACGGATTTCTCAACGTCAGCGCCTACAAAAACAGACATGACTCTGTAGTAACCACCGGGATATAACTGTTGAATGTTATTGACTCGATCAGTCAAAATCATTTCTGTGGAATTCACTTCACTCGACGTGCATTCACCCGTCACTTCAGGTTTAGTTGCAAAACAAAAAGCCGAATTCACGGCACCAGCAGCAATCACAAACTTCTGCGGATCCAGACCCGTGTCCGCACACGCCTGATCCTTGTCGCCCTGAGCACACCAAATGGAAGCTAAGTGGTAATCGTCGTCGGGAGCCGAGGCCACCGGTGAGGTAACGGCCCACGCTGAACCCAACAAGAAAAAGGAAATAGGCAGCCAAAGCCACTTCCAATTCGACAGTCGGTGGCTCACACGCTCACCTTACGGTGTTGCGCATGAATCCAATCACGGACTAGAAGACGAGCATTTCGTTGATCTGGACCACCGGGATTGAGTCGGTGAAGTTTGGGATGTCAGCTTGCGTCTCTGCACCATGGGCGGATAACGCCCCCATCAGGCTTTCCATGTCGTCAAAGAAGAGCTCTACGATTACCCTAAATGTGGGTGTTCCTTCACCGCCGTCGGAGAAACCCTTGAATACGCGCGCATCGCGTTGACCCTTCGGCTCAAACAGTCGGTTAACAAGTGGGAGATGCGAATTCAAGTAGTAGTCCATATCGAATGTCGTACCAGGCGTTAGCGGATACAGGACGGAGATGACGAACATGTGTTCCTCCTTCGTAGGAATGCGGCGAGCACGACCTGCCAGATGTGAGTGTAGCCCTGTAAGTCGACCTCGCCCATGAATTTTGCAAGGGCGAACGCAGCCACCAAGCCGGGCATTTGTACAGTTCTCGGCGGTGGCGTGTCCGAGCGGCCAAAGGAGCGCGCCTCGAAAGCGCGTGTGGGGGCAACCTCACCGTGGGTTCAAATCCCACCGCCACCGCCATATTTACACCGCCAAATTTAACCGCCAAGTTTGCTCGGGGGATTTGGGAGTGTGGGCTAATCCTGTTCTGGTGACTCAGAAACACTCTCAGAATCAGTAGCGGCCGGGGTCGGCAGCGCCTCAGGGACCGGGCACCCCGAAGGGGAGGCACTCGGTGATGGTTGCGCAAGTTTCGCTACCACTTCGGCGTCATTGGCCAAGTCATCGAATTGGGTTCCTAGGACAACGTCAATTCGCTTTCCTGCACGACCGTCTTTAACCAGAGTCGCACCCGGGAAGTGATATGCCATCAGTTCGGCGCTAGCTTCACCCTTTGGGCCGTAGCGAATCTCTCCTTGGCCTTCAATAACAACACCCAATGGATCGTTTTCAACTTTGGTAATTGTGAAACCACGGACTCCGAGAATTTTGGCGACATCACCTGCAAGGCCCACTCGCTTGGTTGAGTTGTAGACGTTAACGCTAACCCGAGAGGCCCGAGGTAACACTTCAGCAGGAGTCACCATGATGGTGGTGCATCCGGGAACAGAATTTGAACTACTGGGAGAAGCGCTCGCCTCCACGCCATCGGTCCCACCTGAACCCTTGAGCAGCGTGGCGATTCCAAATCCAATGCCAAAAAGCACCAGCATCGCAACAAGGATGAGCAGCACCGTTAACCAGAGGGGCCGCTGGGCAGGCCGAGTCTTGGGTCGGTTTATTCCACGGGATGACATCTCGTAAAGACTACCGTTTCTGGCGCAAAAATTCTTTTACCAATTGGGCTGATTCGTCATCTAAAACACCGGGAATCACTTCGACCTGGTGATTCATTCGCGGATCGCGGACCAAGTCCCAGCGTGATCCGACAGCACCGTATTCCTCATTCCAAGCACCAATCACCAACCGCGGTATTCGCGACATTGTGATCGCCCCGGCACACATGGGACAAGGTTCAAGGGTCACATACATTGTCGAATTTAGGATTCGCCAGTCATTCAGTTTCAGACCAGCTTCACGCAATGCAAGAATCTCAGCATGTGCGGTCGGATCTTTGAGTTGCTCCCGAGAATTCCCCGCCCGTGCGATTACCTCACCCTGATCGGTAACGATTACCGCACCAATAGGAATGTCCCCTCGAGTACCAGCAAGTTTCGCCTGCTCGAGGGCTTCACGCATAAAAGCTTCATTCACTTGTTAATAATCTTCTTCCACGCAAGTTCCGCGCCAATGCGCTTGAAGACCTCCGAAATTTGTTGATCCGGCTCAAGATCGGGGTTTTCGCAGATCATCGATAAATCTTCTGCTTTGAGCCCAAAATTCGCCAGAATATTAAGGTCTCCAATAGCTTCAAACTCTTCGAGGTCCTCTTCCTGCCATTGCAGGTCAATGAGATCTGCGGCTTCCTCGGCGATATCCCAATCCAACAGCGCGAAACTGTCGCTGATGAATGCTTCAGTCTTTCGCGGATCGCTCCGTAACAAAATAAAGAATTCACCGGACACGCCGACTACCGCGTAGACGCCACCTTCACCCGGGTATTGCTTACAGAGCACCAACAGGTCCTCCAACACAATGGATTGTTGGGCAGGCACCTGAATTGCGTTCCAGATCCCCTCTTCCCGCCACAAAATGGCACTGTAATCGAGGTCTCCTGCACGTACCTGTTCCGTCGCCATGTCTCAATAGTGACAGGTGGGCTGCGGCGAATGTGACCTCGATCCATTTTTTAGCAAGTTAGCACAAACATTGCACTAGTCTTGCCCGCATGCACACTCTTGTAATTGACCATCCACTCGTTGCTCACAAGATGTCCCGCTTGCGCCGCGAAGAGACTTCGTCAGCAACATTTCGCCTGCTGACCGAGGAACTGGTCACACTGTTGGCCTATGAAGCAACACGTGGGCTTGAAGTGGGTGACGTGGCAATAACAACTCCCGTCAGCCCCACCACCGGCCAGGAAATGTCCCAGCCATTGCCATTGGTCGTACCCATTTTGCGGGCTGGACTTGGCATGTTGAACGGCATGGTGCGCCTAATGCCAACAGCAGAGGTAGGTTTCCTTGGACTTGTGCGAGATGAAGAATCCTTAACCGCATCAATTTACGCGGATCGACTGCCCGACGACATTCATAACCGCCAAGTATTCGTCCTTGACCCCATGCTGGCCACTGGCGGAACCCTCATTGCCGCAATCGACATCTTGTTGGAACGTGGGGCAAAAGACGTCATTGCAATTTGTCTACTCGCGGCACCCGAAGGCTTGGCGCGACTTGAAAAGGCGTATGGAGACCGCGCAGAGAATGTAACCCTCGTTATTGCCGGACTCGACGAACGCCTCAACGAAAAGGGTTACATCGTGCCAGGGCTCGGTGACGCAGGAGACCGTCTCTACGGAACCGTGTAATTGCTACAGGGGCTTCAGCAAAGAAGCAACGTTAGAACAGTTTTTTCTCAACTGTGGACTCAACGTGTCCTATTTCTCATTTCACCCCGCTTCCTTTAATCTGAGTCCGTGATGCTCTCGATGTTTGTTCTCTGGTTAATCGTCTTTGCGGGGATTGCCCGTAAATGGAAATGGACGCCTGGCTTGGCTGTTCTGACCCTCGTGTGGACCCTCGTGATTTTGCGGTTACATATGACCGACCCAATCCCGCTGAACTTCTAGCCAGTAATGCCACGAGGAGTCGTCATGTCAGATACACAAATACTTTCCGATAAACAAACGTTGACCATCGCGCGACTGATCAACATCGCAGCCCTGTTCGCACTCCTGGGTGTACTGGCCGGATCGCTGGACCTTCAGTTCGGTGCGGGCGAGTTGCCTTGTCCACTATGTCTTGTTCAGCGTTCGGCCATGATCGGCCTTGCCGTTGGCCCCGCCATGAACCTGCTTTGGGGCATGAAGGCCCGGCATTACGCCCTGAGCATCTTGGCGGCTCTCGTTGGTGGGGCGGGGAGTGCCCGTCAGATTTTGTTACACATCGCAACCCCGGGTGATCCTGGATTCGGACCGGCCGTCCTCGGTTTCCACCTCTATACGTGGGCGTTTATCACGTTTGTTATTGCTGTTGCCGGTTGCGCCGTGTTGCTCATGTGGAATCGACCATTTGATCTCGGTGACAGGGGAGTGCTGGGCCAGCGGCATTGGCATCGGTCATTAACCCTTTTCATCACGATCTGGGGTCTGCTGTGGCTCTTGGCTGATCTTCTTGTCATTGGGATCTCGGTCATTCCACAATGTGGGCTGGGGATGTGCCCTGATGATCCGCCTCCGGGTGCCGATCTCGGCGACATTCTTGGCTGGGCACTCGTACTCGGTCTTGGGGTCGTGGCAGCAGTTATCGCCTACTTTGTGGAACGCCGAATGAGTGACACTTCCCAAGACAATGAGCGCGACCCCATCACGCAATAAAAACTACTTGCGCAATAAAGACGACAGGTACGCGTCAAATATGCCGGCGACCTCACGTCCACCTGATGTTTTCACTTCGTAAACGGGTGCACCAAAACCTTCAGCTTGCGTGACCGCAATACGCTCAGGTAGAAACGGCTTTAGAATCGTCGCCTTTCCATAAATACTTCCCAACTCGTCAACGCGGTACTGATGTTCTTCAGCAACTGATCGCACCCGGTTCATGACGATTCCCGCAAGTTTCAGATCCGGATTAACCCCCTTGCGTATTTCCTCCACCTCAGCCACGGCCCGCTCTACTCCCTGAGTACCAAAGTACGAAGGTGTCGTAACAATCAAAGCAAGGTCTGAAGCAGCCAACGCTTCACGGGTGAGTGCGCCAAGTGAGGGTGGGCAATCAATGAGTACCAAGTCGTAACCCTCGAGCTGCTGTAATGCTTTTGCCAACTTTGGTTTAAATGCAGTTCCAGGGTGAGTCCAAGAATCGAATCGAATCACACTTGGGTGACTCGTTAGGACATCAACTTCACCAGGACCGATCTCCCAATCGCAGGGCGTGAGTGCCGCCTCGATTTCGGCTCGAGTGGGATGCTCGAGCACATTTGCCACCGATGTCTTGGAGGGGTGCGCTCTCAAGATAGACGTTGCATTTCCCTGCGGGTCAAGATCGACAACGAGGGAGGAAAGGCCGCGGGCCATTGCCGCACCCGCCAGACCCAAAGTCACCGAAGTTTTTCCAACTCCACCTTTAAGGCTCACGATGCTAATAACGGACATGCGGCATAGTCTTCAGGGTTCTTCTGACGAACGCAACCCACCTGAACAATCTGCCTTCACAATCGGGTTCCCTCTAACATTTTGACCCTTTTGGGGAATTTTTTGCCGGGAAGGTAGTGTGAAACCATGCTCTGCGCCTTGCCCAAATTCACCGCGTTCGCAGCCTGTACTGCCCTCGTCGCTGGCATCACACTCACCGCAACCACACTTCCCAGCGTGGGTGCGAACGAGACAGTAGCGGCCAAAGTGGGGGACTGCTTCAACTACAAAGCTAGTGGGACAAAGGACCAGGCAGCGAGCGCTCCTGCGGTTGACTGCACCACACCGCACACTGCCCAGACTTACTGGAGTGGGGCTTTGCCCGAAAGTTTCGGGGTGCCTGAGAAGGCTAAAGCAGCCAGTCGGCTGAAACAGACCCAACCCTGTACGGTCAAAAATATCAATGTCTTCGTGAATCTTGCCGACCGAAAATTACCAACTCGGTTGCAGAGCGTTTCGATTTTTCCATCAAAAGCTCAATGGGATGCAGGTCAACGCTGGGTACGATGCGACGTTGTCTTTCGAGCAGGCAAGAGTTACAAGCCACTGTCAACACCCATGGCCGAATTCGTAGCGGCAACTCCCCCAAGTCAATTGAATTTTTGTACTCCGAGGGTTCCAGGAAATAGAACAACGAGCGCCTACCCGTGTACCAATGTCAAGAAAAACTGGATCATGATCCTTGAACGCAATTTGGGAACAACACCGACAAAGAGATTCCCCGGAACTCGAAGTGTGGAGTTCCAAACAAAACGCATTTGCGAAAAAGCGGCCAAGCCCTATGTCACACTGAAGAAGTTCTACCCATGGTGGGCAATTTGGCCTACTTCAGCCGGCTGGTCCCGTGGGGATAGAACGGCGCAGTGTTTCGTTCCTTACAGTGAATTTGTGAAGAACACGGTCAGTCAATAACTGGCCTTTTCGGGCCAACCCCCCAAAAGATGTAATTCCAGAACCAGTCAGCCATAACAGATATTCGGTTTCGACCGCCTGCGAGGTAGAACACGTGCAAACCTAACCACGCAAACCAAGCGATCGTTCCGTGCAGTTTTATTCCATTTGGCATTTCAACAACGGCCCGACGTCGACCAATTGTCGCCATCTGACCTTTATCTTTATAACTGAATGGTTTCGGTTCTTCACCCTTCAGAATTTTTTCAATACTCGCCGCGACATAACGCCCCTGTTGCATTGCAACCGATGCAACCATGGGTAATGGGCTGTCACCAGCACCAACGACATGTGCCATGTCGCCTAACACCCAGACATTTGGCTGCAGTCGAAGTGTGTCCGAGACCATGAGTCGGTTAGAGCGATCTGTTTCCCCTAACACATTCCACTCCGCGGGAGCGGCCACCCCTGCCGCCCAAATAATGGTGCCCGCGGGAAGAACCTCACCAGATTTGAGGTGAACGTCACCGGGGTACATGCGGTCAACCGCGCTGTCCACCATCACGTGCACACCGAGCTCTTCTAATTCACTTTTCGCGTGTGCGGAAGACTTCTCGGCAAACGAAGGTAAGAGACGAGGTCCAGCCTCGACCAACGTAACTGCCGCATGTTGCGCGACTTTGCCAAACTCTCGGTGCATGCTTTTTTGTAGCTCGGCAACCGCACCTGCAATTTCGACACCTGTGGGACCGCCACCTGCAACCACAACACGCAGTGATTCTTTTGGCTTTAGCCCTGTTTCGACATCTTCATAGGTTTGCAGTAGCCTGTTTCTGATAGCTCGCGCCTGGTACAAATCTTTCATTTGCAGGGCATTTTCCTGCACGCCCGGGATACCAAATGTTGTGCCGCCGCTACCGACAGCAAACACCAATTGATCAAAATCGAGAACTCGTCCATCTTCCAAACGAACGTTGTTTGCTTCCATGGAAACCTTGACAACGTCACCACGGATGAAGTCGACTCCAGGTATGGCTGAGCGAACGGGGTAGGCGATGTCGTCCTCGGGGAGCCCGCCCGTCGCAACCTGGTAGAGCAATGGGGCGAACAACTGATAGGAGTGACGATCAATCACCGTCACCTGGACATTTCCCTGTTGTGCCAATTTTGTAGCAGCAGTCAGGCCACCGAAACCCGCTCCAATAACAAGGATTCTTGCTATTGCTTTTTCAGTTTGGGCAGTCACCGAAGTGGGCTCCTTGGTTCGGACTCGGGAAAGAAACTTTCCCCAATGGACGCGGTCGCACTGAGACGCTCAAATTGCGAATCTGTGAGGTCAATACTTAATGAACGAACTATTGAGTCAACAGTGACCGGCTTCGTCGCACCCGGGATGGGGATAACAACCGGTGAAAGTTTCAATAACCAAGCGAGGGTAATTTCTTGGGCCGTTGATTCGTGTTCCGCGGCAACAACCGCAAATTCACTAAACTGCGAATCAAGATCCTTAGCATTGTCTGATCCTCCGAGCGGTGACCACGGCAGGAATGCGATTCCCAATTCGGTGCATCGGTCAAGCACCTCACGATCCTCCCGGTAACGCGGCGAGAATTCATTTTGCACAGAAACGACACCGCCACTACCCGGACCTCCCAAAATCTCGAGGGCTACCTCAAGTTCAGGCAAGGTCGCATTTGAAATTCCTACTTCACGAACCCAACCAAGATCCCGTAAAGCCAGAATTGCTCGCATTTGATCGGCATAAGTCTCGCGCGGATCATGACGGTGAAACTGGTAAAGATCGATGACGGTGACGCCCAGCGCGGTCATACTGGCCTCGCATGCCTCTTTCAGTCCTGATGCACTTCCATCACGCGTCCACATTTCGCCTTCTCCGCGGGTGATACCACCTTTTGTCGTAAGAACGATGTTAGAAATGTCCGCCGGCCCCGTATACAGGGATAAAGCTTCTGCGAGTAACTCTTCGTTGTGTCCAACGGTGTCCCACGTCGGAGCATAAACATTTGCTGAATCAATTAACGTGATACCCAAGTCAAGTGCCCGGTGAACGGTTGCAATCGCCTGTTCCCGGTGAGCCAGCATGTGGGTAAAGGAAAGAGGCATCGCGCCTAGGCCAATGGCAGAGACCTGCCAGGGTCCTATTTGACGCTGGGGTAAGGGTGTAACTACAGCGCTCATGACGTCAGTCTATCGTCCGAGTGTTTACTGTCGCCCATCTGAAAGTTCGTCAGCGGCCTCTAGCCACTGCAATTCAATATTTTCCTTTGTCTCATTTAGGTCCTTGAGTTCCTTATCGAGCTGGCCAACCCGCTCAAAGTCACTTGCGAACTCGAGCATTTGGTCGTGGACCAGTCCAATCGAAGCCTCAAGTTTTGCTAGTTGGCGCTTAAATTTATCGGTTAGCTTGCGGAGCTCCCGCTCGCGAGCAGGCGTCAACTTCGAGGTACCTTTGCCATCACCTGCACCACCTGAAGTGGGCTTCCCAGAAGCCCCGGCCAGCATTTTGCGTCGAAAATCCAAATATTGTTCGATGCCACCGGGAAGGTCCGTGAACTTGAGATCACCCATTACTGCAACAAAGTTGTCGCAGACCCTTTCCAAGAAATATCGGTCATGGGAAATAATGAGAAGTGTTCCTGGGAAGCCATCGAGTAAATCTTCTAATGCTGCCAGTGTCTCAACGTCAAAATCGTTTGTTGGTTCGTCGAGTACCAGGACATTGGGTTCTGACATCAAAATTCGGGTCAGTTCCAAACGCCTTCGCTCCCCGCCTGAAAGTTCACCCACTCGCGTGAATTGTCCAT
>JAFMCP010000054.1 GCA_017857705.1 Candidatus Nanopelagicales bacterium | reverse complement strand
CAGTACCCGTTGCAGTACCCGTTGCAGTACCCGTTGCTGAACCCGCTGCCGTTCCTGTCGCAGCTGCTCCACCAGCAAAGACTCCCAAGCCCACTGTTGCCGCTAGTGGGCCACTTGCGGGAACGACCGAACCGCTCAGTCGCCTACGCAAAGTAATTGCTGATCGCATGGTGGAGTCTTTGCGGGTTTCGGCGCAGCTCACAACCGTTCTCGAAGTGGACGTCACCAAAATTGCTGCTGTTCGCAATCGAGTCAAGAAATCTTTCGAACAACGCGAAGGGGTCAAGCTCTCCTTCATGCCTTTCTTCGTGAAAGCTTCAGTTGAAGCTTTGAAACAATTCCCACAGCTCAATGCCTCAATTGATATGGCAGCAGGGACAGTCACCTACTACGCAGACGAAAACATCGGGATTGCAGTGGACACCGAGCGTGGATTGCTCGTGCCCGTTATCCGTCAAGCCGGTGACCTCAACATTGCCGGGATCGCCCGTCAGATCTCGGACTTGGCTGAACGCACCCGCACGGGCAAAGTCTCACCCGATGACCTATCCGGTGGAACCTTCACCGTGACCAATACTGGTAGCCGGGGAGCACTTTTTGATACCCCAATCGTGAACCTTCCTCAGGTCGCAATTCTGGGAACGGGTGCAGTTGTCAAACGACCCGTTGCTGTGACAGACAACAGCGGAGCAGACGTCATCGCGATTCGCTCCATGGTCTACCTCGCATTGAGCTATGACCACCGATTGGTGGACGGCGCCGATGCCGCCCGATTCCTGTCCACCATGAAAACGCGTTTGGAAGAGAGCTCATTTGACGCCGAGTTAGGCCTGTAAAAATGCGCATCGCGGTTACAGGGGCTAGCGGACTAATCGGTTCGGAATTAGTCCCGCAACTGCGCGCATCCGGCCACGAAGTCATTCGCCTGGTCCGTCGGGCAACAAGGAGTGCTGATGAAGTTCAATGGGACCCGAATACAGGTTTTGTTGATGATCTAGGTGACGTTGACGCAGTCGTCCATCTAGCTGGTGCGGGGGTTGGCGACCACCGCTGGAGCGAATCCTATAAAAAGGAAATTTTAGACAGCCGTGTCAAGGGCACCGAAACCATTGCCCGTGCAATTGCAAACATGGAACGAAAGCCACACACGCTGATCAGTGCTTCAGCCATCGGTTTCTACGGTGATACCGGATCAAAGGCAGTAACCGAAGCCGATCCATCCGGCTACGGCTTCCTAGCCGACGTCGTTGTTGCATGGGAAAGTGCCGCACGATTCGCACAAGATGCTGGTATTCGCGTTGTGCACCCACGAACAGGTTTGGTGGTTTCAGCGAAGGGCGGCGCATGGGCGCGCATGTTCCCCCTGTTTAAGGCCGGAGTTGGTGGCAAGTTAGGAAATGGCCAGCAGTACTGGTCCTGGATTTCTATGCGTGATGAAATCAACGCAATCGAATACTTGCTCAACAATCCACAGATCAGCGGCCCAGTGAACCTCACGGGACCGAAGCCCCAAACCAATGCAGAGATCACTTCAGTCATGGGGAAGGTATTGGGTCGCCCGACTTTGTTGCCCGTTCCATCATTTGCCTTAAAAATTGCTTTGGGTGAATTCTCAACCGAAGTCCTCAGCAGCGCACGTGTTTTGCCAGCGGTCCTTGAACAGAACACATTTGATTTCCAAGATGGCAATATCGAATCGGCAATTCGCGCCGCTCTTGCTGCTCCGAGTAGCTGACTTACGGTGGGTAGGTGAATAGGTGAGTACCGATCCTGTGCTCATTATTGGCAGCGGACTCGCTGGACTCTCTGCCGCTCGACAACTCAGTATCCACGGAATTGAAGTCTTGGTTCTCGAAGCAGATAGTCGTGTTGGTGGACGCGTTCGCACCGACATTGTCGAAGGAATTCACATGGATCACGGATTTCAGCTCTACAACACCGCTTATCCAGAAGGCAAACGTGTTTTGGACTATCAGGCACTGGACTTCCATCCATTTAGTTCAGGAGTGATTTCAGCAACCGAGCGCGGGCGAGTCAAGCTCGGTGACCCTCGCCAACTTCTATCGTGGTTGCCGACCTCGATCACTTCCGGCTCGCTGGGGTCAAAAGCTGCATTTGTGCGCTACGCATTGACCCAAGCACGTAAATCGCCAGCTGAAATAACTTCTGGGCTTGATGGCAATGCCCACACAGCCCTCGAGCGCGCTGGAGTGACGGGAAAGTTCTACTCTGAAGTAATTAAGCCATTCTTTTCCGGGGTTTTTCTTGAGCCGGAACTGTCCACCTCAAGTCGATTCATGAACTTGGTTTTGCTTACATTTGTTAAAGGGAAACCTTCGCTTCCGCGAAACGGGATGCAAGCAATCCCTGATCAATTATTTAATTCGCTGCCTGCAGGGTCAGTTCGGCTCAACTCGAAGGTCTCGTCAGTGTCGCAGGACAGTATTCGCATCGGCAATGAAGTGATCAATGCCCGGGCCGTGATTTTGGCGACAGATTCAACGTCGGCACATGAACTCAGCGGAGTGAACGTTCCCGCGTGGAATTCGGTGACAACTTGGTACCACCTCGCTCCGCTGGGGACTCTCAACGAAGGCAAACCCGTGATTGTGGTTAATGGTGGAGCCGCTGGACCGATTACAAATAGCGTTGTCTTAACGAATGCGGTACCCGGATATGCACCCGGGGCGCAGTTGATTTCGACCTCGGCCCTGGGAATTCATGAAAAGGACCTCGACCTATCGCGCCAACTCAGCACAATGCACGACACAGATGCGTCCAAGTGGGAACTCGTTGGTCACTACCCGATTTCACAGGCCCTTCCTGCAATGACTCCCCCGCATACTTTCGGTTCGCCCGTTGAACGTGATGGGATATTCCTAGCTGGTGACTACCGAACAAGTTCAAGTATTCAAGGCGCGATGGTAAGTGGGCGACGAGCAGCTGACTCCGTGCTGGAGAAAGTATTTGGAAAAGGGGATCCGAATGCTGGAAATTGAGCACCTTGGCACAAATGTTGACTACCAGCAAGCTTGGGATTACCAGAAAAAGGTTCACGCTGAAGTAGTTTCCGGTGAACGAGGGGACACGATCCTGCTCCTTGAACACGCCAGTGTTTACACAGCCGGCAAGCGGACCGAGATCACGGAACGTCCAACAACAGGTGCTCCCGTTGTTGATGTTGATCGTGGCGGAAAAATCACCTGGCACGGTCCCGGCCAAATAGTGGGATACCCAATTATTCGGCTCGATGACCCAATTGACGTTGTAGCCCACGTCCGCCGGATCGAGGAAATGTTAATGCGCGTGTGCCGTGAATTCGCCGTAGAAACGGAGCAAGTGGAGGGGCGCAGCGGTGTGTGGGTCACCAATCCACTGCCTGCGCGGAAAATCGCCGCGATCGGCATTCGGGTCTCCCAGAAAGTCACCATGCACGGGTTCGCATTGAATTGCGATAATACGCTCGAAGGCTTCAACGCAATCGTCCCTTGCGGAATCGTTGATGCAACCGTGACGACAATTAGTCAGGAATGCGGGCGTGAAGTGACGACTAGTACGGTAATGCCAATCTTGCAAGCACATCTTGGCGAACTAGTAACTATTGGAGGAAGCGCCCCATGACATTGGATTCCGTGTTCACCGGCACGAATAATGAGGGCCGAAAGTTACTGCGTATCGAGGCGCGAAACGCCGCTGTTCCTATCGAAAAGAAACCATCGTGGATTCGCACGACCATGAAAACGGGGCCGCAGTACACCGAAATTCGCAACATGGTCGCCAGCGAAGGTCTTCACACCGTGTGCCAGGAAGCTGGCTGTCCCAATATTTACGAATGCTGGGAAGACCGTGAAGCGACGTTCCTCATTGGTGGTGAGCAATGCACCAGGCGATGTGACTTCTGCCAAATTGATACTGGTAAGCCCGATCCCGTCGACGTTGACGAGCCTCGAAAGGTGGCTGAGTCAGTTCAAAAAATGGGCCTGCGGTACGCAACGGTCACCGGAGTCGCACGTGATGACCTGCCCGACGAAGGCTCGTGGCTCTACGCCGAAACCATTCGTCAAATTAAACTCCTCAATCCCGATACTGGTGTGGAAGTGTTGATCCCCGATTTCTCAGCCAACCCAGAATTACTCGCCGTCGTATTCGCAACTCGACCCGAAGTCTTAGCGCACAACGTTGAGACCGTCCCCCGGATCTTTAAGCAAATCCGTCCCGCATTTCGCTATGAACGAAGCCTGAATGTGATTACCCAGGCGCGTGACGCTGGGCTTGTGACCAAGAGCAACTTGATCCTAGGGATGGGTGAAGAGGAAGCCGAAATTGACCAAGCGCTGGTTGACCTCCACGAGGCTGGCTGCGACTTAATCACCATCACCCAGTATTTGCGACCATCGAAGTTGCATCATCCGGTGACTCGCTGGGCACCCCCCGAAGAATTCGTGAATTGGGAGAAGCGTGCCTACGAGATTGGTTTTGCTGGCGTAATGAGTGGTCCTCTGGTTCGCTCAAGCTACCGAGCAGGCCGGCTCTACGCCCAGGCAATTGAAAAGCGAGGAGTGGCTCTTTCATGAGCCCACAGGTTGTTGCCCTGCACATTTGGTCACCTGATCTCGAAATGCCAACACCCGTCAACTCGATCAAACTCGAGTTTGCCGGCATTCCCGGGGACCGGCATTTCGGTAGCACGATGCTCACGGGCACGCGCGAGAAGCATGCATTTGAGCGAGGAACGGAAATCAGCAATTACCGACAGGTTTCAGTTGTCGACCGGGCCGAACTTGCGAAAGTAGCAGCGAATCTAGGGATTGATGAACTCGCTGCCGGAACAATCGCTGACAATATTTGTACTGAAGGTCTCCCCAATCTCACAGCTCTGCCCCTCATGTCTCGGCTGGTGTTCCCCAGTGGAGCCAGCATTATGACCGGCGGGGCCAACGCTCCGTGCACGATCGCCGGGTCCATGGTCGAGTCGGTTTACGGAACCGCGCCCCACCGCTTCCCCAAGGCCGCCATGCACCTACGAGGAATCACCGGATGGGTGGAGCGACCCGGTGTGATCAATACTGGCGACCCCATAACGGTGGTCCCCCTTAATTAGGTATTAATCCGCTTTGCCATAGGGTGAACCCGTGGCTAAAGGTAAATTTCGTCAGGGACTTTCATCATTAGTCCAAAACTGGAAGATGACCCAAAAGACGTTTCCATTTCTTTGGGCTGAGTCCCTTGGTTTCTTGGTATTGGGAACGATCGTCGTTGCTGCGCCGGTCTGGATTCTTGTTAACCCGGTCACCTCACTTCTGATCGGAATTCCCATTGGTCTTTTGGCCGCCACCTATTGGTTTAGCCGCAGGGCCATGTCCGCGGCTTATTCCTCCATTGAGGGTCAGCCTGGGGCTGCTGCGGCGGTTGTGCAAAGCATCCGTGGCAATAAGTGGCCAATGACTCCTGCTGTGGCGGTGAATAAGAATCAAGACATGATCTCCCGAGTGGTCGGGCGTCCCGGAGTCATCCTGATCTCAGAAGGTCCCTCGTCTCGAGTTGGCACATTGCTGGCAAATGAGCGCAAAAAGACTGCACGCTGGGTACCGGATATTCCCATCTATGAGATTCAGGTAGGCCTTGAAGCTGATCAAGTCTCTCTGCGCAAGCTACAAAAGACGCTGACAAAGTTGCCGCGTAACTTGCGTGGAGGGGAAGTCACCGAAGTCCGTCGTCGACTTGACGCACTTGGAAATGCAGCAAATGCGCTACCCATTCCCAAAGGTCCCATGCCAACGAGTGCTCGTTCAACCCGCCGACCTCGCTAAATCTTTTCGCTATTTCGTTACTAAGCTATTTAAAAACCCGAATAACACGCGAACCAACAATTCGATCATGCAACCCGCGACCGTCTGAGTCCATTACTAGTGCCGGGATGACCAGAAGTATCAGCAGCGTCCGCAGCATGATCCGCCAAAGCGAGAGCCGTCCACCGTTGAGGTTAACCACACGCATTGACAACAGTTTTTGGCCAAATGATGAGCCAAGTAAAAATGTGAATAACACTATTTCAACATAAAACACTGCGGTTGTTGCCAGCATTGAACCCGGTGTGCCATAGGCGTACTCTCGAAACACAAGCACTGCAATGCCAAGACTGGCAAACCAGTCGATGACAAGTGCACCTAGTCGGCGCCCCACACTGGCATAAGAATTTTCACCAAAGATCAGGTCGGCTTGTGAGCTCACGTAATGTCTCGTCGATTAGTCGTTAAGGCGGCAGCGACAGCGAAAACAACCGTATAACCGACGAGCACCAGAACACCTACGGGAACATCGAGCAAATCAGATGCATTTGATTCAGGGCCTCCGCCACCAGTTTGCAGGATTGAATTTAATGCATTGCCCGGCAACCACTTACCCACTGAAAGGAAGAAGACCGTAATCAATGGCTCAATTGCGAATGTGAAAACTAAAGCAATAATGATTGCGGCTACTTGACTGGTGATCAGTGAACCAATTGCCACACCCAAGATCGCGTAGAGAACAAGACCGATCAATGTCCCGCCCAAGATCTCAAAAGCCGCACTCCATTCAAATGGTGCCGAATCTTGGGTGCCCAGCAGCAGCATTGTGGTGATCGCAGAAATAAACCAGAGAACCAGCGCGAGAACTAACGCAAGGATCGCAAAGGTCACCATTTTTGCGACTATCACCCGCCAACGAACCGGGGTTGTCAAAAAGGTCGAGGTAATCGTTTGATTTCGGTATTCACCCGACATTGCAACGATTCCCAGAATGAGAAGGAAAACGCTGGCACTTCCGGCTGAGGCAATAATCGTTTTGATATAGGCAGGATCCATAAGCCGATTGATGTCTTCAAAGCCCGGTGGATTGAGAAAGATCGACAGGAAAATTTGCAACAACATGAATGCCAAAGCTGACAGGGCCAGGATCAGCAGTAACTTCGTAGAGAAGACCTTGCGGAATTCGGAGCGGATCAGAGCAATCATGCTGGGCCGCCTTTCCCATTCACGGATTGTTGCGTGGGTGATTCTTCAGTGGTGAGCCCCAAGAAAAGCTCTTCAAGGTCAGCGCTTTTGGAGGAGAGTTCATGTAACTCGAGGGATTGCTCAAATGCCGCCCGGCCAACCGCTTCGATTGTCGCGCCGCTGATCACGGTTTCGCCTCCCCCAACCGATCGACTGGACCACCCGTCGGGAAGAACCAATTGATCGATTTTGGGTCCTCGAACCACCACTTCGGCAGGTCCACCTTCGGTCAGGGAGTGCAGTGAACCTTGATAAACAAGTGAACCGGATCGAATAATGATGACGTCATCGACTGTCTGCTGAACTTCTGAAAGGACGTGAGAGGAAACAAGAACGCTTACCCCTTTGCTTGCCTGGTGACGAAGGAAAGTGCGAAGCCAGGAGATCCCTTCTGGGTCGAGGCCGTTTGCAGGTTCATCGAGAATCAAAACTTTTGGGTCCCCGAGTAGTGCAACGGCCAGTGCCAAACGCTGCCGCATCCCCAGTGAATAGCCACCCACTTTGCGGTCGGCTGCTGCGGTGAGACCCACGGTTTCGAGTACTTCACTCACCCGGGAATCGGTGATTTTTGCGGCACTCGCGATCATGCGTAGGTGGTTTCGGGCGGTTCGGGCCGGGTGAGCGCCACTTGCCTCTAGGGATGCACCGACGACCGTGATGGGGTTCTCAATCTCACGGTAGGTAATCCCGTCGATTGTGGCCGTACCAGCGGTCTGGGCTACCAAACCAAGAAGACACCGAAGGGTCGTGGTCTTACCGGCCCCATTAGGCCCTAGGAACCCTGTTACCTTGCCCGGAGCTGCCGAAAAGCTCAAATCTTTCACCGCAGTCACTCCGGATCCGAATCTTTTGGTCAAATGTTCCACCACGATGCTCATTTCGCCAGTCTAAGCCCTTGACCAGACCATGATCGTCTTAAACCTCCCCTGCACCCGGTCGACTTCGTTAACACGTTTGAAACAGTCGGGATACTTTGGCGATACCAGGCGCACGTAGAGTTAGCGCCGTTGAACTTCCCAAAAGCAGTTCACATCTCGATTTCGGCCCCTACAGGAGGTAGGCATGTTCACAACTAGTTCAGAAGTCCTGGAATTCATTAAGAAGGAGAACGTTCAATTCATTGACGTTCGCTTCATGGATTTACCCGGTGTGATGCAGCACTTCAATGTGCCTGCAGGCTCTTTCACCCAGGACGCTTTCGACGAGGGCATGATGTTTGACGGTTCCTCCATTCGTGGTTTCCAGGCAATCCATGAGTCGGACATGAAACTTGTTCCTGACCCCACCACGGCCTACATTGACCCATTCCGTCCCGCCAAGACCCTGATCATGAACTTTTCGATCCTGGACCCGTTCACGGACGAGCCTTACTCGCGCGATCCTCGCAACGTCGCTTCCCGCGCTGAGGCGTATTTGAAGTCAACCGGGATCGCTGACACGGTTTATTTCGGTGCAGAAGCTGAGTTTTATGTTTTTGATGACGTCCGGTTTGAAACCAATCAGCACTCCGGCTACTACTACATCGATTCAGTTGAAGGCGCCTGGAACACCGGCCGTGTCGAAGAGGGTGGCAACCGCGGCTACAAGACCCGTTACAAGGGCGGTTACTTCCCTGTTCCACCAGTTGACCACTTCGCTGACATCCGTGACGACATGGTGCTCAAGTTGCAGGAGGTTGGGCTCAAGGTTGAGCGTTCACACCATGAAGTTGGTACCGCCGGACAAGGTGAGATCAACTACATGTTCAACAGTCTTCGTAGTTCAGCCGATGACCTGATGAAGTTCAAGTACGTGATCAAAAACGTTGCTTGGGCTCACGGAAAAACCGCGACGTTCATGCCGAAACCACTGTACGGCGATAATGGTTCAGGAATGCACTGCCACCAGTCACTCTGGCTCGATGGCAAGCCACTTTTCTATGACGAAAGCGGCTACGGCGGCCTTTCAGACGTCGCGCGCTGGTACATCGGTGGACTGTTGCACCATGCTCCATCACTGCTCGGGTTCACTAACCCAACCGTGAACAGTTACCACCGTCTGGTTCCCGGATATGAAGCGCCTGTGAACTTGGTCTACTCGGCACGTAACCGTTCCGCTTGTATCCGCATCCCTGTCACCGGTGTTTCACCGAAGGCAAAGCGAATTGAGTTCCGGGTTCCCGATCCTTCAAGTAACCCGTATTTGGCATTTGCCGCGCAGCTCATGGCAGGCCTAGACGGAATCAAGAACAAGATCGAGCCACTTGCCCCCATTGACAAAGATCTCTACGAATTACCACCAGAGGAATTGTCGAACATTCCACAGTTGCCAGCTTCATTGGAAAAGGCACTTGAAGCACTCGAAGCAGACAACGAATACTTGCAGGCTGGTGGAGTCTTCCCCGCAGATCTGATCGAGACATGGATTGACTACAAGCGCACCAACGAAATCGACCCTATTCGTTTGCGTCCACATCCACACGAGTTCGAGATGTACTACGACCTCTAGGAACTCCCTGGGGAAGTAAAGATTTGAGGAGGATGCCCTCTGACCTGCGCTAGCGCAGGGTCAGGGGGCATTTTCATTCCCAGACTTCGACATGGCGGGCATGACGGTACCCTTACACAATTATGACGAGACAAACTGCGCTGGGTTGGCTGCTTGTGTTAGTGCAAGTACTTGTCTTTCTAGGATTCATTCTCCTTCCTTGGCGTGAACCCAATGCAATCTCACTGATTCTCGGAATAATCTTTGCTGCCGGCGGCATTTCAATTACGGCAGTAACTTTCAGATCGTTAGGTGATGCACTCACTGCCACGCCCGTTCCGCGGGCAGGTGCCGCACTTCGGACACAAGGTATTTTCGGGGTAGTCCGACACCCGATCTACAGCGGAGTTCTGCTGGCACTGCTTGGATTTGTGATTGCGGTTGGCTCGTGGTGGAGTCTGGTCTGGTGGTTGGTTGCGATTGCCTTTTTCTTAGTTAAGTCTCGCTGGGAAGATTCGCTGCTGCAGGCACAGCACCCCGGGGAATGGAAAATCTGGGCGCAGGGAACCCCAGCTCTTATTCCTTACCGTAGAAAACGCGCTCGGTAACTCCGCGCGCCCTTCGAGTTGCCCGCAGGTAATCCTGTTCGAGCTGTCCAACGCGTGAACGTGCGTATCCCATCAAATATGCGATTGCCGCAAGGTCGGACATATCGATGGGCAGCACATCACTTGATTTACCTTTGACAAGCACAATGGCATTTCGAACCTCGCTGGCCAGTTTCCATGCTTCTGCCAAGGTCAATGCATCCCCATTTGTCATTACACCAGCTTGTTCGGCCGCAGCGATTGCCAGCAGAGTCTGGGTTGTCTGCAACTCGGGAAATTCATTTCCATGATTCAGCTGCAATAACTGAATCGTCCACTCCACATCACTTAATCCACCCCGCCCAAGTTTGATATGCCGGTTCGGATCAATCCCCCTCGGTAGTCGTTCCGTCTCCATGCGTGCTTTAAGTTTGCGCATCTCTAACAAAGCACTGGCGCTTAACCCACCTGCGGGGTACCTGACGGCAGCAATGAGTTGTTCGAATCGGCGCCCTAATTCCGAATCACCTGCCACTGGTCGTGCGCGAAGTAATGCTTGAGCCTCCCAAGGCGACGCCCATTTTTCGTAGTAAGCCGCAAAAGAGTCCAGAGATCTAACAAGGGGGCCATTTTTACCCTCGGGGCGCAGATCTGCGTCGATTTCCATTGGCGGTTCATCTGCTGGTGCACTGAGGAGATTGCGCATCTGGTTCACCTGGGCAAATGCACTCTTGGCGGCAGCTTCAGGATCCGCACCAGCCGCTGGTTCATAGACAAACATCAGATCGGCATCACTGCCGAAACCAAGCTCGTTGCCACCAAAGCGACCCATACCTATTACTGCAACTCGAACAGGTGAATCAACCCCCGCACTTAAACCGATACCGACGCTAGAGAGCGCTCCCCCAATTGTCACTTCGGCGACTTCGGTGAGTGAACGTCCAACAGTGCTGATGTCGGTCAACCGCAATGCATCTGCGGAACTAATTCGGAACAGTTCACGTCGCCTAATTGCCCGTAATGAGGAAACTGCGCGCTCGGGGTCTTCGTACCTTTTGAGGATCGACTCGATTTCCGGGCCCAGAACGGGAACAACTAAGTCCTCATTGTGGGCGAGCATCGACATGGATTCCGGTGCCTTGCGCACCAATTCGGTGACGTATTTACTCGAGGCCAACAAAATGGCCAAGCGTTGCGCAACGAGTGAGTCATCACGCAAGAGGCGTAAATACCAGTGACTTGTTCCCACCTGGTCACTTATTGCACGAAATGCGCTCAGTCCCACGTCAGGGAATGGGGCCTCCGCAAACCAGGACAACATAACCGGCAACAAAGTCCGTTGAATATTTGCACGACGGCTCAC
>JAFMCP010000053.1 GCA_017857705.1 Candidatus Nanopelagicales bacterium | reverse complement strand
GGTTTCGAGTTGATAAAAAGGCGTATCCCAATATTCGTCTTGATTCAGGTTACCCCGGACTGTAGTTCGTCAGTTGTCTCGAATCCATTTTTGGCAGACAGAGTATTCCGGTAATAAACCAAGTGATTGGGCTTGGGCGAAAGTAGGAGCAGAGTCATCCTTGGGTGAAAGGGTCGGCGCCTCACCAAGATCGGGCCACTCAATTCCCAAGTCAACGTCGAATGGGTGAATCCCGTATTCGGCGTCGGGGTTGTAACCGGTTGAACACAAATAGCCAACGGTGGCCGAATCACTTAGGGCACAGAAACCGTGACCGTAACCTTCGGGCAAATACAGCGCCTGGCGGGAAGTGGAATCCAAAACAATACTTTCCCACTTACCAAATGTGGGTGAACCAACCCGAATGTCAACCACAACGTCAAGGATCTCCCCGTCAAAACACTGAATGTATTTCGCCTGACCAGGGGGGACACTCGCAAAGTGAATCCCGCGAACCGTACCTGCGCGTGAGACCGAGATGTTCATCTGTTCGAGAGGGAATGTGCGACCCAGTGCCTGCGAAAAAGATTTCGAGGTGAATGCTTCCAGGAAAACCCCGCGATCGTCACCTCGAAGAATTGGGGTGAAGAGGGTGACGCCGTCGAAACTTAATTCCTTGGATTGCACGGGTGCAGACTATCAGCGCACTGCAGGTGAGCGGTTGTTCACGCGAGGGCTAGGACGCTAGTACGGTTGGTTTCGTGAGAATCGCCATGATGGGAACCCGCGGTGTGCCAGCACTGTATGGCGGATTCGAAACAGCGGTTGAAGAAATTGGGTCCCGCTTGGCGCAGCGAGGCTACGAAGTCACCGTTTATTGCCGCAATCCTGGCCAGAAAATCACGCAATACAAGGGCATGGCCTTGGTGAACCTGCCCGCAATCCATCAGCGCATGGCCGAAACCTTGAGCCACACCTCACTCAGTGCGGTCCACGCAATTGTGAAGGATCACCCCGATGCCGTTTTGTTGATGAACGCCGGCAATGCGCCGTTTTTGGGACCCCTTCGGTTAGCGAAAATTCCAACGGCGATTCACCTGGATGGTTTGGAGTCCCGACGGGAGAAGTGGCGCGGATTGGGTGCCCGCTACTACCGGTGGGCTGAAAAGTCCGCGGTGAAAAATGGCGCTTTCATTATTTCGGATGCCCAGGCGATCGCAGCACATGTGAAGAATCAATACGGTCGCGAAAGCGAAGTGATTGCCTATGGAGCTGACGTGATCAACCCGGCAAGTGACCGCCTTGCTGAATTGAACCTGAGTGCTGGTGAGTACCACTTAATTGTTGCTCGCTTGGAACCTGAGAATCACGTGTTGGAATCCGTGCTCGGCTACACGCAGAGCAAGGAAACGAAACCACTTATTGTGGTTGGTTCCGCGCCTTACAGTGATGTGTATATCGACACCCTGAAAAGTGCCGCTGACTCGCGCACCAGGTTTCTTGGTGGGATTTATGACCAGGAATTACTCAACCAGCTGTACGCGCATGCCGCGACCTACACGCATGGTCATTCAGTGGGTGGTACAAATCCGAGTTTGTTACGCGCGATGGGTGCGGGAGCCCAAATTTTGGCCTTTGATTGTGACTTCAATCGTGAAGTGACCAACAACCTGGCCCTGTACTGGAAAAGCTCGCACGACTACACAGCACTGCTGGACAACTTCACTCCAACAGATATGGGACCACGGTTGCAGGAACGTGTTGCGCAGGTTTACCAGTGGGACATGATCACCGACCAGTACGAGGCACTGATTAACAAGATGGTGACCAAATGATTGCGGTAGTGCTGGTTACCCATAATTCCCAAGGGTTTTTGCCCCAGCTTTTAGCCAGCATTGATCGGCAGACACTGCAGCCCGACTTCAAGTTGGCAGTTGATGACAATTCAACCGACAACACACGTGAGCTTCTCACCGCTAATGGTTTCACGGTCCTTCCCGCGCAATCTGTTGAAAGTGACACCACAACTCGGATTGCCCAGAACTTTGTCCAAGTAGTTACCGCTGCAGTCGAAGCTGGAGCGCACACGGTGATTATTGGGGACCACGACGACCTGTGGCACCCGCACCGAATCAAGCATCAATCGCAATTCCTGCAAACACATGAACATGTGAGCATGCTGGCAAGTAATGGCCGCACACCTGATGGAAGCCTGCGGACAACATTCCCTGTTCCCGAAAACTTCAATGAGTTGGACCTGCAAGCCCAATGGCGTTACGTTGCCAAACACAGCATTGCCACCGGTGGTGCCAGTGCGATTGCACCGAATCGAATCAGCACCCTCAGTGTTCCTACGGGTTGGTTACATGATCGTTGGTGGAGTCTTCGTGCGGTTCGTGAAGGCTCAATGTGGGTTGACCCTGAGTTGGTAATTGACTACCGGGTATCACCGGATCAACAGGTGGGCTTGAATGCCGCCGGTCAAGGAAATTCCGCTACCTGGTTTGGCCGCAAACTGCGTGAACTACCAATGACGGCGCGCAAAATGAAAGACATTTCCGGGCTCTTATCTGACACTAAAACGAAATAGGGTTGAACCGTGCTGTGGATTGATGTAACGGACCTGGTTGAGTTCACCGAGTCCGGTTCAACCGTTACCGGAGTGCAGCGCGTTGAAGAACAACTCGTCCCCTTGCTCGTGGGGGAGAATTCCCGAGCCGTGATCCTTGACCGCACATCCGGTGAATTCGTCGAAATCAATTACCCGCAGTTAACAACCGAGGCACAAGCAGGGACAGAACCGATCAACTTCAGTGAACACCCGAACTCCGTGCTTCTGAGTTTGGGCGCCACGTGGATCAACGACCAACTGATGGCAGCGGTACGAGCGGCAGTGAGCCAAGGAGTTCACTTTGTGGACTACTTCTACGACCTCACCCCGGTCCTTGACGCAGGTCACGCGGAGCACCTGCGCCCACTGTTCACGCGATACCTCGCCTTGTTGAGTGACTGCGCGGATCGGGTGCCGGCAATATCACAATCAAGTCGCAATGACCTGGAAAGTTACCTGCACACAAACGAGATGCGCATTCCACCCGGTGTTGCCACCACCTTGCCCTCGGGACTTGATCCACACGAACACACGAGCACGCAAGAAGGAAGCCAGCAGGAACATGGCAGTAACGAATATGCATTGATGGTGGGAACAATTGAATCCCGCAAGAATCACCTTCTCGCGTTTAATGCGTGGCAGGAACTCATTAAGTCCCATGGCGCCGAGAACATCCCGACATTGATCTGTGTGGGAAAAATCGGTTGGAATAGTGAGGAATTCCAAGAACGATTGCAGGCAACGAACAATCTGGATGGCAAAATTGTGTTACGCGGTGAAGGTGTCACCGATTCGGAACTTGCGCAGTTGTATCGCGATGCAGCCTTCACTATTTACCCGTCAAATTACGAAGGCTGGGGATTACCCGTCAGCGAATCTCTTATGTTCGGAACCCCGGTCGTTGCCGCCAATAACTCTTCACTGCCTGAAGCTGGCGGCGACCTCGCCTGTTATTTCCCAACGGGTGATCTAACTGAGTTCATCAATGTTCTCCAGAGCGAGATGTTGGATAAACAAAAGCTTGCGCACCACAGAGAACGGATCGCCCAATCAACCCTCGCGCGGGTTACTTGGGCAGAGATTGCCGAGCTCATAAGTCAAGAAGTGCAGTCAGCACGTGAACAAGAACAACCACAACAGGTGTCACCGACACTTCTTGATTGGCAAACCTATTCACTCGCTGCTCCGCACACGGTATTTACCGACCGACTCATAGTTGGCAATCAGCGACCACCCCAACCCTGGGGTTTCCCCATTTACACGGGACAACAGGTCACCATTAACTTCACCCGGGAGGCAGCGGGTGAACTCACGGTTCACCTGGGGACACTGTGTGAAGCCGGAATCGTAACCCTGCAAGTGGATGACACCCAATACACGTTTTCTCGCGGAGAGTTCGTCAGCATCACTATTGGTGCTGGAACAGCGGGTGAATCGGTGCGACTTACGGTGAGTGCAGCCGATGTCGGACCCAGTGACCAAGGATTTATCGGCTTAACGTCAATTACCGTCGAAGGGGAAAGTGCAATGGCGTCAGAACAATATGAAAATTTCGCGGTAACAAAACTTGAAGCAGAGAATCAGGCATTACGCGCTGACGCGCAGCAACTGCGCAATGAACTCGATGCGGCACGCGCGGAACTGGACCGTAAATCACAAAGCCTGTTGAGTCGCGCTTCGCGCAAACTCAACAGGCCAAGTGAATGACTATTGGTTAGTAGCTACTAGTTAGCGCCTCTTCTTTGGTGGAGCAGTCACTGTCACAACAAAGTTGACAGATGAATCGGCATAAGCGCTGCTACCCACACTTGTTGCGGTGACCGTGCAGGTGCCGGCGCCAAGCCCGGTGATTATTGATCCATTAATGGAACATGGACCGGATTCACTCAGGATCACCGAAGAGCCCGAGGCGGAGCTTGTGGTCAGTTGGGTGTTGGAACCCCGAGCAATGGAGATCGGTCGACCCGGTCCCCAAGTGCCACTAGGCGCCGTAACCGAGATTACGTCAGCAGGGAGTGCTCCCAACACGTTAACGGCCTGGGATACCGCGCCACTGGGTCCACCAACCGCGGTGCTGGAGAATTGGGTTGTAATTGTCTGAACACCTTGCTGGGTTGGGGTCCACTGGGTGGTGGAGACGCCATTGACCAAGGGAATAGAACCGCTGAGGTACCCACCATTAAGTTGGAATGCTGCTGAGCCAACAGTGGTGGTTGGGGTTACCAGTGCACTGATCACGGTTGGTTGACCAACCCGAAATGAAGTGGGGAGACGCAACTCAACAGGGCCAGCGTTGGAAACAATCAGCGAGTTGGCTGTTTCACTGGTGGAGGCCAATGTTCCATTGGAACTCGGTGTGTAATTGGCGATCAGTGGGAAGGTACCCAATACCTGTGGCACCCAGTCAAAAGTGGCGTAGGCATTGGCGCTTCCGGCAATTGGGGTGAGTTGTGCGGTACCAACTGGATTACCGAAGGCGGAAGCCAAAGTGACTGTCCCTTGAGGTGCGTAGGTACCTGCCTGTGCGCTCACGATTACGGCAACAACGCTGACCGCATTCGAGGTCGCGTTCGTTGGCACAAACAGATACGTGGTGGTTGGCATTGCCGCGATATTCACGGTGGTTGAGCCAACAGCAATTGCATTACCGAGACCGGAAATCGTCCAGGCACCGGCCAAACTGGGTGTCCAACTCATGGAGGCGAAACCATTTGAGCCAACAACCGTCTGCTGGCTGGTACCCGCACTCCCCAGAGCAAAGCCAATCGTGATCGGTTGACCCTTGAGTCGGGGTGCGAAAACCAAAATATCTTGGCTAATCCCGACCATTCCGTTGGGAGTGGCCACGAAAGGAGCCGTTGCAGCATTTGCGGGTGCGATTGACACTGCTCCAGCGCCTAGCCCCAGACCCAATGTCAGGGTTGCGGCGAGCAGGGTGCGTGCGGTGCGTGCCTTGCGTGAGATTTTCATGAAATACCTCCTATTTAGACTCAGAGAATACCGCGCAACCCTGGATATTCCGGCATTACAGGAGAGCGGATCGCGGATCGTTACCATGAGGGCATGCATTTGTCCGGTCACCTTCACCTGTGCGAGATCAGGCAAGGTGTCAGGGGTCTTGTAAACATTGGTGCGGAGAGTCTTATCGGAACTGACGTGAGCGCGTGCTAACCGACCTCTATTCGCGCCGGGCCTTGATTTGGGCTTTTGCCAACCGGGACTTCGCGACCCGATACCGCTCCAGTGTGCTGGGTTGGGCGTGGTCACTTCTACAACCGTTGGCGGCCCTCCTCGTCTTCGCAGTCGTCTTCAGTGTTGTTTTTCGCATCGTTCCTCCGCCACTGGGAGCTGATCCCAGCCGCGGAAGTTATGCAGCATTCTTGTTCACCGGGTTAGTTACCTGGAATCTTTTCAATTCGCTCATTGTTTTGTCCATGAGTCAACTCAAATCAAATGGTGAACTGTTACGCAAGGTGCAATTCCCGGGGTGGGCACCCATTTTTGGGGCATCAATCGTGCAACTCGTTCAGGTAGTCCTTGAACTAATTGTTCTTATTCTTATGTTCTTCTGGCAACGCAATGTCGGCTGGACTTGGATTCTTGCGATCCCGATTCTTATTGCTATGGCTTTATTCGCTCAAGGAATTGGGTTAATGCTGTCCATCCTTAATGCCCGATTCGGTGATGTTCAGTACATCGTCGTTGTGGTGCTCGGGGCGTTGTACTTCTTAACACCGGTGATTTACCCGATGAGCATGGTCGAGGACACCGCTTCGAATTTAGTCATCTTTATTCAAGCGAACCCGGTCGCGTGGTTTGTTCAAGCAATGCATGACGTCATGTATTCCTTGGAGGTCCCCGAGTGGTGGGTTGTTCCTGGACTCCTGCTCCTTGGTCTGTTGACTTTTATTCTCGGATTGGCAGTTTTCAACCGCAATAGTGAAGATATTGGAGAACTCCTGTGACCGATATCGCGGTAAGCCTGCAGCACGTGAGTAAGCGATTTATTCGCCACGTGGATCGTCGCAACTCACTGAAAGAACGCATTATTCGTGGGCGTTCCCGCACCTCGGAGGATTTCTGGGCGGTCAAAGACGTCAGTATCGAGATTCCCAAGGGCAGTGTTTTTGGACTTATTGGCCACAACGGTTCCGGTAAATCCACGTTGCTCAAACTCATGTCGGGTATTTACCGGCCGACCGAAGGAAAGATTCACACCGATGGACGCCTAGCCGCTCTGATCGAACTAGGCGCTGGCTTTCACCCTGACATGACGGGGCTGGAGAACATCAGGCTCAACGGCTCAATTCTTGGGCTATCGCGGAAAGAAATTGACGACTCAACCCAAGCAATCATTGACTTCAGTGGGCTGCGTGAATTTATTGATGACCCGGTCAAGCACTACTCCAGTGGCATGTACGTGCGACTTGGTTTCAGTGTCGCCGTTCACATGAAACCCGACATCCTTATTGTCGACGAAGTTTTAGCGGTTGGTGACGAAGAGTTTCAACGACGCTGCGAAGACCATTTGTATTCGCTTCGGCGTGCGGGTAAAACAATCATTGTCGTGAGTCACGGAATGGGCCAGCTTGAAGGTTTGTGTGATGAGATCAGTTGGCTCGAGCACGGTCAGGTCCAAGAAACCGGACCTGCGACAAAGGTGATCCGCTCCTATCTTGAGCGGGTCAACAACCAAGAGTCTGTTCGAAATGCTGAGATTTCATCAGATCGATCCATGGATGCGGGCAGTATGCGTGCCGGCAGCGGACAAATTCGAACCCAGACAATTGCATTGCGCAATGTTGAGAACAAGCCACTGGATCACGCTGAAACCGGTTCGACAACACGCTTTGCGCTCACCTTGAACTCCAAGGAGTCGATACTGGGGCCCAATGTTCGCCTTGCTATTCAACATGAAGGCGGCGCACTTGTCACCATGTTGAATAACCACCGACTTGGTACCGACCTAGGAATTGTTGACGGTGACTTCACCGTGTTTGTTGACCTGCTGAACACGCCACTGCTCCCTGGCCGTTATCGCATTCATATTGATGTCTTTGATCACACCGGTGCAAAACTTTTGGACAATTGGAGTGACGCCCTCGAATTCCCGGTACGCAGCCAACGTGGGGAAATCGGTCAAGGTTTCGTTGAACTCCCCGCGCAGTTCACTCTGTCAAAGTCGCCCACGCAGCAGGAATGAATCTGACCCATGAGTGATGCAACCCTGTACCAAAAACTGCGCTGGCATGCCGGTCGCGGTAAGCGTTGGCTCAGGCGCACGGCCTATGAACGTTCGGTGGGCAAGGCTTACCGAATCTGGCTAGCACGCTCCGAGGGAGCGACACCGCAAACAATTGAGAACACCAACACAATCGCGGTGATCATTCCCGTCTACAACCCGCCCCTGACTTTTTTACAGGAGTGCTTGGAATCGGTACTGAATCAAACCGCCCGCAACTGGCAACTTGTCGTCAGTGATGACGGGTCAACCGCCCCGGAAGTGACCGAATACCTCGACCAGTTCACAGCCCAAAACGCAAATGATCAACGCATCACGGTGATTCGGGGTGAAAACGGTGGAATTTCTGCTGCTCAAAACAGGGCATTAGACAAAGTCACCACCGAGTACTTCGGTTGGCTCGATCACGACGACCGTCTCAACCCGACCGCCTTCGAAGTATTCTCGCAAACAATTGATAGGAACCCGCAAGCACAAATTGTTTATTCTGATGAAGACAAAATCGACACCAAGGGCAAGCACTTCGAGTTGTATTGCAAACCTGATTTCTCACCGGAATTGTTACTCTCACAGATGTACCTGTGTCACTTCACCGTTTTCAAAACATCATTGGTGAAAGCCGAGTCAGGTTTTCGAAGTGAGATGGATGGCGCCCAAGATTTTGACCTTGCTCTGCGTCTGCTCCCCAACTTGACCAACGTGATTCACATTCCGTTGCCGCTGTATCACTGGCGCAGTTGGAGTGAGAGCACCGCACAAAGTATCGATGCAAAGCCATGGGCCCAGCAGTCCACGGCGCGCGCCCAAATCGATTTCATTGACAGGAATTACGGAGGCGGGGAAGTAAAGCCTTCTGCTGTTAAAGGGTTGAATCAGGTGCACCCCAAAATAATGAAACCAACAAAAGTGTCGGTGATCATTCCAACAATTGGAACAAAGGATTCTCACACCGGAATTCCCATGGTAAACAGGGCAATTTCGACTCTGCGGGAATCAGAGACCCAAACAGATTTTGAAGTAATTGTGGTGACAACCGGTGAACTGGCACCAATCCCCGGCGCTGACCAACAGGTTGTTTACAACACGACGAATTTCAATTTCGCCGAAGCGATCAACCTTGGTCGCACTGCAGCCAGTGGTGAATACCTGTTGCTACTCAATGACGACACAACGGTCGCCGAGCCCGAACCGATCACCCGACTCCTTGAAGTTGGTCAAAACTCGGGTGTGGGAATTACCGGCGCGAAATTGACCTACCCCGATGGTCGGTTGCAGCATGTGGGAATGGTGATGCTGCCAAGTGGTCCAACCCACCCGTGGATTGCTAAGAGTGGCAATGAATACGGTTACTTCGGGGCAACCCTGACCCCACGTAACTACAGTGCGGTAACAGCGGCAGCATTCTTGGTGCGAACCGAGTTCTTCGATCAACTCAATGGTTTCGACATTGCCTTTGCTCGTGATTTCAACGACGTTGATTTTTGTTTGCGCATGCGTGAGCTCGGCTACCGCGTTGCTTGGACACCGTATGCGCACTTCACCCACCACGAAGGGGCATCGATAATTCGTAAAAAAGCTGACCCAACCGAGGCGCAACTTTTTGCACGACGTTGGAATGCGAAATATCAGGTTGATCCCTATTACTCTGTTGCACTAAAGACCGAGCTTGATCGAATGTATGAGGCGAAGTAATGAAGGAACTTAAAACCCGAGGCGGCCGCAAAGTAATTGCCGTGGGACAAGAATCACTGCTCACCATGGACCGCCTGCAGAACATGCTCGATCGTTTTGACACGGACCCCCGAATTGTCAGCGTCTCGATCTATCCCGGTTCACGTGATGCCCACTTCACGCGCGCAACAGGTCCTGCGGGTCCGGTATCTCTAATTACAACCGAATGGGAACTAGAGGGTGAGATCACCGACTGGGCGGAACCACTTAGCAACCGTGGTTTCTGGCACGACTGGTACGTGCTCCCCGATCGTGATGTAAAAACTGCGGAAGCGCAATTGCCCGACCCGGAGCTTGATCAGCGTGAGCGCACCGATCCGAGTAGTTCTCAATTCCATGATGTTGATGCGCGAACTGAACCCAAAACCCTAACAATTGCAATAGATGTAACGTGGCTTGGTCCGCACCAAACGGGTGCCCAGGTGCTTACAACCGCCGCGATTGAAGCCCTTGCCGCGAACCCAAGAATCTCGAGTATCAGATTAATTGGATTGAAGGAGCTACCCGGTTACGCCGAACACCTGACAGAAATTGATGGTGTCACCCTCGAGCTCGACGAGGAAGAAAAAGATCCAGCCGACGTAATTTGGTACCCGAATCAAATTGACCAACGCGTTGATATTGGAAGTGCCCGGCAGTTAGGCCGACGTATTGTCACGACCTACCTTGATTTGATTGCCTATGACATTCCGGTGTATCACGGCAGCGCGCAAGGCTGGGCCGCTTATCGCTCCTTGCAGCGACGTGTTGCATTGAGTGTTGACGGCATCACGACAATTAGTGCTGACGTTGCCAAACGCCTCTACCAAGAAGTGCCGCTACTGCAAACAAAGCGAATAAGACCAATTCCATTGGGCCTTGACCACTTGAGTGCACCAAGCGATTCAGTTGTAACCAATATCCAGCCAATGGACATTCCAGCAGGACTGGGTAGCAAGCCATTTCTCCTTGTCCTGGGTAACGACTTCAGTCACAAGAACCGCGACCTAGCAATCCAGGCTTGGCAACTTGTTTTACAACAAGGCATTCAATGTGATCTCGTGCTTGCGGGACTGCATGTTAAAAGTAGTAGTTCACGGGAGCGCGAAGAAGTGCTCCTCAAAAAACACACTGATCTGCGGGGCAAAGTATTTGAGCTCGGTCATGTCAGTGACGAGGTTCGACAGTGGCTCCTTGCCAATTCAGCCGTTGCCCTTTACCCGTCAAGTGCTGAAGGGTTCGGTTTTGTCCCCTACGAGGCTGCAGTCTTTGGCACGCCGTCAACATTTACCGCATTTGGCCCGCTCGCTGAATTAACCCGAGTAAGTACAGGGCCAAAGAGCTGGTCACCGGAGGATTATGCAACTGACCTTGTCCAATTGCTCACCGACGCGGACTTTGCGAATCAACGGGTTGCCACCCTGCAGGAAGTTATTGCCGAACTAACTTGGGAAAAGTTTGCCACCGAACTCACCGAGTTCTTTTTCTATATCAGCGCCATGCCACCGGTACTCACAAGCGCAATTGGTTCTGCAACCGGTGACACCGCAGCCCTTGCCTCAGTGCTGAACAGCAAGGTTTGGCGGGCGAGTGAAAAAGCGCGTCGGGTGAAAAATAAGTTCACCCGCAACTAGATCTATTTTTTACCGATCCCTCGAATACTTCCCTTTACTTTTTCCCAACGATCCCCTTCAACCGTTGCGCCCATGAGTGCGTTGACACTCACGCGTCGCAAGGTGCGAAATGCATGTTTGGGGGACTGCCGAAACTCAGCGGGTGCCAGACGCAGCCTGTTACGCATCATGGTCGCCCTGCGCTCACCACTGTGACCTGTTGCCAACACGGTTCGACCCAGAAGTTGAACCGAACGCGAATTACCCAACTCGTGTTCCATGCGAACCCCGGGGGCTAGAGCAATGCGGTA
>JAFMCP010000052.1 GCA_017857705.1 Candidatus Nanopelagicales bacterium | reverse complement strand
ACCACAACTCCATAAGTTTCGGTTAATGCGGGAACAAGATCAGGGTGTGGAAATATCGGGGCATTCCACCCTTGTCGAGCCCTCAAAAAAGGTGTGATCATGTCTGATTTCACCGGACCCGGGCGAAACAGTGAGATGTCAATAATCAGGTCATTAAAGGTCTCCGGAGCGAACTTTCCCACCAACTCACGCTGACCTGGAGACTCAATTTGAAAACACCCCAGAGTTTTAGTCGATTGAATAAGTTCAAATGTCGCTTTGTCATCGAGCGAGGTCCCGTCAATTACAGGCCTCTCCCCTGTAACCCTTTCTGCTTCATTGAGCGCGTGCGCCATTGCCGACTGCATGCGCACACCCAGTACATCAAGTTTCAGTAATCCCATGTGTTCAACGTCATCTTTATCAAAGTGAGACATGGGAAATCCTGCTGCGCTGCTTTCCACAGGAGTTCGATCAAGCAATGTCAGATCTGAGAGCACAACCCCGCATGGATGCATTGCAATATGCCTGGGCAGCCCGTCAAGTGCTTCAACCAAGTCAAGGAAGCTATCGATCTCACCGGTTGCGGCCAATTTGCCAAATGAAGAGCGTCTAAGTTCGGGAAGGTCACCCAGCGCAGACTTCACATTGCGAGCACGGATGTGCGGAAATGCTTTAGCGAAAGCATCAATGTCGGAAGTTGGTAAACCAAATGCGGTACCAACATCTCGGATTGCTGAACGGGCACGGTAGGTCTCCATCATGGAAACTGTGGCAATGCGTTCAGTTCCGAATTTGTCGAAGATCCACTGATAGACATCTAGCCTGCGTTCGGACTCAACATCAATATCAATGTCGGGTAACACTCGACGAAGTGGTGAAAGGAACCTTTCCATGAGCAAGTTTTGGGCAATAGGGTCGACACCTGAAATTCCCAGTAGATAGTTGACCAAACTCCCGGCACCTGAACCACGTGCGGCAACACGCACTCCTTTTTCTTTCACCATGTCAACTACGTGGGCAACGGTAAGAAAATAACCGGAGAAACCTAATTGGGTAATGGTTCGCATTTCGGCTTCAAGCCGGTGGGATGCCATGGATAGGTCATGTGAATGTGGGTAACGCTGCGGTAATTGATCTTCACAGCGGCGCAAAAGAATGTGATTCGCCTCCCGTTCTGGTTCGGCAACCGGGCGATTCACAAGAATGTCAAGTTCAGGAACGAACACGTCACCGAGACCAAGATCGCGTACCGGATCTAGTGCACAGTATTCGGCTAAGTGTCGTGTATCACCCAATAATTTATGTACATCACGCTCACCGCCCTGTTGGCAAATCTCCTGAGCGACATGATGCATTTGTTCTGCATTTTTTAAAAATCCTTGTGGGCTATTGCCTACTACGTGACGTGAGTCCAAAGGGACCAGAAGCCGGGCAGAATCAAGAAGGTCGGCGACTTTTGCCTGTTCGGGACTGACATAACGGACTGCATTTGTTAACACGGCAGGCAGTGATACTTCTCGTGACCAAGACAGTAATCGAGCTGCTTTTGCAGTTGATAAACCCAGCTTTGATTTTTCGAAATGGGAAGTAACCGCAAGACCAAGATAGCGATCAAAGATCGCCCGCCAAGGGCGAAGCAGTGCATCAGCGTGGTGCGACCTTCCAGTGAGTAATGCTTGTCCGACTTCCGACTCTGAAGTAAGCAGTGCAACTATTCCGGTGTGATGTTGGGCTAATGCATTCCAAGAAAGAACTGGATCCCCACGTTGTTCATGTGCTGCTGAGACCAATCGACACAATGATGCCCAACCTTGCGCCCCGGTAGCTAACAGGATTACCCGTGGCTTTGTTTCATCAACCCATTGACCGCCGTGTGCAGGTGTTCTGCGAGCCCCACTTCCGCAGACCACTTTTGCTTCAGTTCTCTCAACGGCAAGATCAACTCCAATCACTGGAGAAATTCCATTGCGCAAACAAGCTCGAGCCCACTGCACCGCGCCATAGAGTCCATTACGGTCGGTGAGGCCGATAATTTTTTGCCCAAGGGCAGCGGCGTGATCAACGAGTGCGTCGGGTCGGGACACTCCGTATTGCAGTGAATAACCCGATGCAACTTGTAAATGGACAAACGAATCTGGTGAAACTCCCACGGCTACTGCCTCAGCTCACGCGTAAAAATTGAGAAGGTGAATCAGATTTACCGGTTTCTAAGGACAGGCGCCCCTGCACAAGTGCGTCAAGGGATGCAGCTACTTCGAAGATGAATCGCTGTGAGTCACGAACGAGGTCGTCAGCTTCCCGTGATGTAACACAGGGAATACCTGCTTGTGCCGATGCGCGTTTTTGAGCACCCGCGGCGAAGAAAATTGCCCACTCACCAAATTCGGGGGCAACCTCGGTGAGTACTTCCCACGCACTACGAATGCGCTGTCTCCTTGGGCCGGTTGAGCCGGCTGGGTTCAGGGCTACTTGGGCACGGGCGGCGAGCACTGCCGCAGCGGCGCGTAATGCGCCAAGGTGTGCTGCCGCATAACGCTCGTGTGGAGTGTGTGCCGCTATGGCTTCCTGCAAACTTCCCTGGGCGCAATGCAGTAGCTCTAACGCTGGGCGTCGCGTGAACTTTCCCACCATGGGAGATCCTCTCGGGTTGACCGACAAAATATTGGTGCCAAATGGACACCGACTTCTCTCGACCCACCCGCACACAATCCAGTCACCGAGGTCGGGGTCGAATCGACCCCGGTGACTGTGATCATGTGTTGGTACTACTGGTACTACTGGTAATAACTGACCCGACCCGCGCCTAGCCGCGAATCCGGGCCCGGGAGGCAGTTCAAACAGATTAAATCGAACACCTGTTCGAACAGATCCAAAGATAGACCGGCCCACTGACATTCGTCAACCCCACCCCAAAATTCACTCCACAAACCCGACTAATCCCCCTATGCCACGGGGGTGTGGCTGAACTGACCCCGGACTAATGTTGATCCATGCCCGATACCGAACAGCAGTCTGTTATTCATGTTCGTAATACCCTGAAACTCTTTGGTGTGAAGGGTGAAGTTCGTCGCCTTGATGACAGTGCGAGAACTGCCAAAGAGGCGGCTGACGCTTTAGGGATTGAAGTTGGGCAGATTGCAAGTTCACTTATTTTTCTTGCCGATGGAAACCCAATTCTCGTCATGGCTTCGGGTAAGCACCGGGTAAATACCAATACTGTTGCCGCAGCGCTAGAGGTCGATGAAGTTACCAAGGCAACAGCAGACGATGTTCGTGCAGCCACAGGCTATGCAATTGGTGGAGTCGCACCCGTTGGTCACCCGGAACAATTACCAACACTTGTTGATATCTCACTTAGCCAGTACGACGAAGTCTGGGCGGCAGCGGGCCACCCACATTATGTATTCCCCACCACCTACGACGAACTACTGCGTATTACTGGTGGGCACGCAGCGGAAATCAGTATCTGAAATCAGCGTCTGATTTTTACACTAGATCAGGCTGATTGCTCGCTTTCGACAAGCTTTTTCAATCGCACCAGCGTCTTTAAAATCGCCTTTTGATTGCCTTCGTAGGCGTTCATCAAGTTTAGAGCGACTGGAATGCGCGCTGTTGATCCGTCGAAAGTCTCAATTACTTCAGTTTGCTGGTCATTAATTGCAATGAGTTCATAGCGCCAACGGTGATGACCCGAGTGACACCAAGCAATCAGACGATCCTGCTCAAATTCTTTAATGGTGTTCTTGATTCGGTAATTGACAATTAAGTGCATGTCCACACCAAATTTAGAATCAAGCTTTAGCACGTCTGGTCCGCGAACATTTCCTTTTACCGTTCCTGAACCGTCAAAGTCAGCGTGTTTACGAGGGTCGCTCAGATAAGCGAAGATGGTTGAGGCAGGAGCATCGATAATTATTTTTCCTGATCGGACATATTTTTGACCGGTATCAATCACCGTCGCGCGAACTTGTTCAGTCACTTTTTTCTCATTCCCGTATCGAATTTTCGGCGCTATCCTGTCAACTCAATGAACTCTACTCGCGCAAATTCCTGTGAATTAGTTGGCAAACAAAGCACTGTAGGCATTAATGGCCGGCTGACCCCCTAGGTGAGCATAAAGAACATTTGAGTCTTTGGGAATAACTTCATTGCGAACGAGATCAATCAATCCGGCCATCGATTTTCCCTCATAAACTGGATCGATAATCATTCCTTCCAATTCACCGGTGAGACGGATGGCGTCAAGGGTTGATTGAACGGGGATTCCATACAGATCACCGGCCCATCCTTCCAGCACCACGATTTCTTCATCGGTTATTTCGCGCCCAAGGCCAATGAGCTCCGCGGTATGACGGGCGATTCGGGCAACCTGCGCTCGAGTCTTATCTAGGGTTGCGGAAGCGTCGATACCAATGACCTTGCGTGCTCGCTCTTGTCCAGCGAAACCAGCGATCATGCCTGCATGAGTGCTGCCGGTCACGGTGCACACAACGATCGTGTCAAAAAAGACACCGAGTTCTTTTTCCTGCTGTTCCACTTCATAGGCCCAATTGGCAAAACCAAGCCCACCGAATTTGTGTTCGGATGCTCCGGCAGGGATCCCGTAAGGTTTGCCGCCACGTGCCTTCACATCTTCGAGGGCCTGATTCCAACTATCGCGGATTCCAATGTCAAAGCCGGCTGGGTCAAGTCGAACTTCGGCGCCCATCATTCGTGAAAGCATGATGTTGCCCACGCGGTCATTCACGCAATCGGGCCAGTCCACCCACTTCTCCTGGACCAATACGGCCTTTAAACCCAACTTTGCAGCGACGGCTGCCACCTGTCGCGTGTGGTTTGACTGATAACCACCAATGGATACAAGTGTGTCGGCACCTTGCGCTAATGCGTCGGGAACGATGTATTCGAGCTTACGAGTTTTGTTGCCACCGTAAGCCAATCCACTGTTCACATCCTCACGTTTTGCCCACAGTTTCGCGCCGCCCAAGTGCTCGGTCAGCCTCGGCAGGGTGTGGATTGGGCTTGGCCCAAAAGTGAGTGGGTAACGTGGGAAATCGGCGAGTGGCATAACTTCAACTTTCTCTGTCGTTATTCGTGGTTTATTTGATTGGTTTTTTTCTGTGAACTATTGGGAAGTGAGTTCCAAATTTCGTAAGCAACTTGCCCTGCCTCGGGTGAACCCTTTTTCGCCAGCCTGATCAGAAGATCATGAGTCATTGCGGAATCGTGCAGAAGGACTTTTGATGAGGATGATGACTCATTGTTGGAAGTTAATTGGTCCGAACTGAATCGGGCGATCTCGGCCCTTCGAATCAGGGGTGTAAAAGTGTCGACAACAATTTGAGTTGCTGCATTACCGCTAGCGTCGATGAACACTCGATGAAAAGTATCATCAGCGCTGATCGCTGCATCAATATCGCAGCGATTTAATGCGGTCGTAAAATCCTTATTGGCCGCCGCTAACAGATCCCAGTGGTGGGTGGTGAGCAAATTAATAGACTCTTCCACAGCAAGGCGATGCATACTGGCAAGGACCGACTTTGCCTGCTGCTCCAGCTCTGGATCAATTTCAGTGACATACGTCGCTCGGCCCGGTTGGGCATTAACTAAACCGATCTGCCCCAAGCGCAAGACAGCCTCTCGGATAGGTGTACGACTTACTCCCAGCCACTGGGCCAACTCAGCGTCGCGTAGCTGTTCACCCGGAGCCAGCGTCCCGGAAACTATCGCGCTGAGCAAGTGCCCATAGGCATCGTCACGCAACAGGGACCGCCGCTCGATTGGAATCACGGGAACTGGCACGCGATATATTGCATACCACAAAAAGGCCCCTGTCAAATAATTGCTTGAGAAATCTGGATTGTCCAAGTCGTGGAGACTAAGACGGCGCTATTCACGACGCACTCCTATGCTTATCTTTCATGAGCATGCGGGTGTACAGCGGTCCGCATTCAGATCGGGGAGGCAACCGACCTTCCTGGGCGAATTACGTTCCGTGGGTTTTCGCAGCCCTCACGATTCTGGGGCAAATTCTGTGGATTTTAGTCTCCGGAGACACCCGCATTTTCCTCACCGCAATGACAGTGACGACTTTCTTCTTGGCCAGCCTGAGTCATGCCTATCTTCGGCGCGGTCTGGGTTGGACCATTTCATTTTTCAGTATTTCACTGGCTTTTGGTTGGCTCATTGAGGTTATGGGGACAACTACCGAGTTCCCATTTGGGGACTACGACTACTCCGACAAACTCGGCTTGGCAGTGCTCGGTGTGCCCATTTTAATCCCGATGGCATGGTCCATGATGGCTTATCCGGTCATGCTCGCCACCCAAAGAATGGCAGCGACTCCACTTGCCACAGCATTTATCGGTGGTTGGCTCCTTGCCGCTTGGGATCTATTCCTGGACCCCATGATGGTGGGTGAGGGGTATTGGGTGTGGAATGAACTTGGCTGGGTTCTTCCAGGAATTCCGAACATTCCGTTACAAAATTTTCTTGGTTGGCTCTTGAGCGCCATTGCACTCGCCTTCGCCCTAAACCTACTGCCACGCAAGGTTGCAAATGATGCTGTTCCCAACACGCTTCTGATCTGGATTTATTTCTCCAATATTCTTGCCGCTGCCGCATTTTTTGGAACAATCGGCGTCGCGCTGTGGGGTGGAATTGCAATGGGCCTGTTCATGCTCCCCTGGATGTGGCGAATCTGGAGCCAACCCCAGTGGTAGTTCTTCCCCTCGCCAGCGCACTCTCCGTCGCCCTAACCGTGCACACCGCATTTAATCTCACCAAATTGCGTTCACCGCGTTGGAGTGGCGATGCAATAAACGAGAAGGTCAGTGTTCTCGTGCCAGCACGCAACGAAGAAGTTCATATCGCTCTCACAATCCAAAGTATTCAGAACCAAATTGGTTTAACGGATATGGAAATAATAATTATCGATGACCAGTCAACAGATTCCACGGCGGCAATAGTTCAGCAGTTGGCTGATCAGAACTCCAACATCAGACTGATCAGCAATAATGTGAATCCACCTTCTGGCTGGTTGGGGAAGCCACATGCTTGCTATTTGCTTTCACAACAAGCAACGGGAAGTGTCATCGTTTTCGTTGACGCCGATGTAATTCTTGAACCTACAGCGATTGCTGCTTGTGTTGAACTACTCAGGACTAAAGACTTCGGCCTTGTCGCTCCGTACCCGCAGCAACTTGCAGAAACTCACCTTGAACGATTGATTCAACCACTTGTTACTTGGTCGTGGGCCAGCACAATGCCCCTTGGTGTCGCCGAAGACTCATTGAGACCCTCACTGTCTGCGGCGAATGGGCAGTTCCTCATTTTTGATTCACTCGCCTACAGCACATCAGGTGGTCATGCCAGCGTAAAAGGCGAAGTTCTCGAGGACATTGCATTAATGCGATCCGTGAAATCAAGTGGATTTCATTGCGCGACCGTGAATGGTAGTGAATTGGCACATTGTCGCATGTATGACGACACAAATGCTCTCGTCAATGGTTACACAAAATCACTGTGGAATGCATTTGGATCCCCTGCCGGCTCGGTCGCTGTGAACACGCTGCTTGCATTTACCTATCTCGTTCCTCCGATTGCCCTTTCGACCTCCAGGAAAACTTCGACTCGAGCCATTGGCGCGGTTGGATACCTCTCGGGGGTTGCTGGACGAGCGATGGTCGCAAAGAAAACAGGATCGCGCGTTATCCCTGATTCATTTGCACAGCCGGCGTCCATTGCAGCCTTCATTGGACTCAATGCATTGAGTTGGTCACGTCATCTGCGCGGGAAAAATTATTGGAAAGGCAGAGCAGTTTAAATGGGTGAACCGCATGAGTGAAGCCAAAACCTCCCACGTGGTCGTGATTGGTGGCGGTGTCGGTGGGCTTTCCGTTGCCGCGCGTTTGAGTGTCAAGGGACACCGCGTCACACTTCTTGAGCATGCTGATCGACTAGGTGGAAAACTTTTCACCTACCGACGCGAGGGCTTCGCATTTGATACAGGCCCCAGCCTTTTTACCCTCCCCGCGGTCTACCGTGACCTGTTTTTGAAAACTGGCAAAAGCCTCGAGGACAGTATCGATCTACAAGAGCTGGACCCCGCATTTCGCTACGTATTCTCAGACGGAACCCAGGTGACACTCCCAGGCGTTGATCCCGCAAAATGCGCACAAGCCTTTGGTGAAGCATTCGGCCCTGAAAGTGAGTCCCAGTGGCGTGAATTCTCCGCACGCGGAGCAGAAATGTGGCGATTAACTCGAGGCCCATTCCTCCAGTCACCACTGAGAAGTTGGAAGTCATTACTGCCGTTAGCCAACCCGAGCGATCTCAACACCATCGCGCCATTTACTTCCCTGCGCAAACTCGCCCGCAAGTACTTCACAGATCCGCGCATGATCATGATTGTGGATCGTTACGCCACGTATACGGGCTCAGATCCACGCCACGCCCCAGCCGTCTTGGCAACCATTCCCTACATCGAGCAAGTTTTCGGCGCTTGGCACATCGGTGGCGGGATAGGAACACTTGCCGAGGCATTAGAGAGACGGTGTGAGGAACGCAAAGTTGAAATTCGCACTGGGGTGACCGTGACCAACATTGAGACAATCAGTAACGCGGTGTCGGGAGTTCGACTCCAGACAGGTGAATTCATCGCTGCAGACCTCGTGGTCTCTAACTCTGATGCAACGCTAACCCAGAACCTGCTGTCACAACAAGATCAAAAGCGCACTCCCAAAATTGCCAATTCACCATCACTCGCTGGTTTCGTTTTGCTGCTCGCACTTGATGGAACTACCCAGGGACTTGCACACCACAATGTCTGGTTTCCCGAAAATTATGATGCCGAGTTCGACGCAATTTTTGGAAAAATTCCGACCCCCCCAGATGATCCCGCAATTTACGCATGCGTTCCCAATGACCCGCAAATGCGCCCATCGAAAGATCATGAGTCGTGGTTTATTTTAGTTAATGCGCCAAGGCACGATCCAAATGCACGCAATGGTTTCGATTGGGATGCGCCCGGATTCAAAGAGACATACGCGCAGAACATATTAGAGAAACTGGCAGGACGAGGAACTGATATCAGGCCCCGGATCAAATGGATGGAAATTCGAACACCCTCGGATCTTGAACGAGAAGTCATGGCGCCCGGTGGGAGCATCTACGGAACCTCGAGCAACGGTCCACGAGCGGCATTCACCCGGCCGGCCAATCAATCACAGATATCCGGGCTCTATCGAGTTGGCGGCTCCAGCCACCCGGGAGGCGGGCTTCCCTTGGTCGGCATGGGGGCCGAAATCACGGCGGAGCTCATCGGTCGGGCGAAGAAGTCGCACCCATAAAGCCGTACCAGCGGGCTAGTCGGCCACCTGCGGAAAGCATCCGGATTCGTTCCTCTGTCTGAGCCTGAGCATCAAGGGTTGTCACGACTACAAGTTGGTCCTCAGCACGAATACGAGTGTCTTCTCGCGGTACTTCAGCGACACCTGCTCGGATGATGAGCGAAACTAATGCTCCACGTGGCAATCCCATTTCCGCAACGAAGACGCCTACCAGCGCCGATCCTTTTGGAATATCGACACCCAAAACAGTTGCTGACATTCCATCGAGTGGAGCACTTTCCACTTCAAGTTCCCGCACCTGCTCAGGCAGACATACACCGATTCTGCGACCTAAGACCGCAATGAGTGGGGTTTGCAGGAGGAGAAGCAGGAATACAGAGATTAATGTTGCATCAAAAATTCTTTCAGCACCAGGAACCCCAAACCCTAATGGGATGGCTGCAAATACGATCGGGACTGCTCCCCGAAGTCCCGCTATGGAAACGAACGCAATTACCTTGCTGCCTAATCGAAATGGCAGAAGTGAAACGATGGCAGCGAGGGGCCTCGCAAAAAATATCAACAGCAGAACAGCTCCCAAGGCAAGTGGGATTGCTTCGGGCAATCGACCAACATCGGCGAGTAGCCCTAACATCACGAAAAGACTAATTTCAGCAATCCATGAGAGTCCATCCGAGAATCCCAAAATAGAGCGGCGATGTGGGAGTTTCTTTGCCGATCCGATCAAAATCGCGGAGATATAGACGGCCATGAAGCCGGATGAATGCAGAATCGATGCCGCTCCATAAGAAAATACAATGAGTGCCAGTGCCGCGATCGGATACAAGCCAACCCCTGGCAAGGCCAATCGAGGTAAAATAAAGCGCCCCAAATATCCGACCGTGATTCCGATAATGGCCCCACCGATTACTTCAGCAACAACCAAAATAGGGATTAACCACGCGGCAGTTTCTCCCCATGAACCACTTGCCACGATACTGACAATCACCACTACGGGTGCGTCATTGAACCCAGCTTCGGCTTCGAGCAATGTTCTGACTTTCTCATTAACCCTCATTCGGCGCAAAAGCGAGAAAACAGCTGCGGCATCGGTTGCTGCCAGCACTGTTCCCAAAAGGACGGCAAGTTGTGGATCAAAATCAAAGATGAAAACCAGCGGCAGTGCAACCACGCCGATACTGACGGCTATGCCTACCGAAGCTAGGGCAAGTGATGGTCCAAGTACTGGGCGTAGTTGTTCAACTTTGGTCGTCAATCCTCCATGAGCCAAAATTAAGACCAATGCCGAGTAGCCCAAGACAGTGGCGAGGGTGGCATCATCAAATGAAAGAGCCGGGATTGTTGCGCCAAGGACAAGGCCGAGAATCAGGTACAAAAGCAAGCCAGGAACCCCTAATTTTCCGGCAAAACGAACCGAGAAAATTGCCACCAGCACAATCAGAGCGCCCACGAAGGTGCCCATGGCCAGTACTTCAAGTCCCACGGTTGCACCCCCTCAATTTTTTAGACCCAATCGTCCTGGGGTAAAGGTATCTTGCACTTGTTACAAAATAGATTTTTGACTAAGGGAAAGAGAAGGGTGAAAACAAGGGCCTGAAGGTGGAAGGAGTGGACACGCTTGCCAATATGTGCAAAATGTGTCGAGGCAATAGAGTGCTCCCGTGAGTGAAATGGTCGCTGGTGAGGCACCCCAAGCGGATATACGTCATCAAATTCAGTCCAGCCTGGACCACTTCTTGGCAGAGCAGAAGCCAATTCTTGAAGCAATTGGACGCGAGACACTCCCACTGTGGGACAGCGCCAAAACCCTTCTAAACGGGGGCAAGCGTCTGCGCCCACTCTTTTGCTATTGGGGCTGGAGCGCGGCTTTTGGTGAGGCTAGCCAGCGCGATTCGGTGATCACGGCAGCAAGTTCCCTTGAATTTCTGCAAGCGTGCGCTCTCATCCATGACGATGTCATGGATGGCTCGGACACTCGGCGTGGTCTTCCTGCTGCCCACCGCCAATTTGCCAGCATGCATCGCGGTAGTCAGTGGCTGGGAATCCCAGATCGTTTCGGTGAGGGCTCCGCAATTCTGCTCGGGGATCTTTGCCTGTCTTGGGCTGACCAACTTCTTCTCACCTGCGGCCTTCCCGCGGAGAACCTGAATGCCGCCAAGTCGGTCTACAACGAAATGCGTACCGAACTCATGGCTGGGCAATACCTCGACCTACTCGAACA